>JAISEB010000131.1 GCA_031264395.1 Treponema sp.
GTCTCTGTTGTTGATAATTACTTCATCAACCAATGCCGCATTAAATACTTTTGTCATATCTTGACTAAACTCATTATAATCAAATACCTGCATCATATCCTCCCAAAATGTTTATGCCAAGTTCTTTTCCTATCCTTCTCATGCCACTATCAAAAGTTAGAAGAGGTATATTCAATCTCCCGGCAGTTTCTAAATAAAAAGCGTCATAAGCATATATTTTATATTTCCATGCTATTTCTAATGATTTTATAAGATTAACTCCTACTTTTTTTATTGGTATTTTTTCAAAATTTTCAATTAAACGTATCATTTTTTCTTGAGTATCAATTAACTTTTTCTTTAGCATTTTAGTTAAGCCATTGGCAATTTCAAATGAAACCATATCAGGAGAAACTATTATAGAATCTTTAGTATGATTTATAACTATTTTGCTTTCAGGTTCATCCACAATAACAGCCATTATTGCACTGGCATCCAATAATATTTCCATAAGTTTATTTTATACTTTTGTTCAATAAATGTCTATAGTATAAAAAGTATACAATTTCTTGATTTTAACCACATGTTTGCCAAAAATGCCGCATAACAGACTGTAAGCAATTAGAGTTGTTGAACAACTGCCGCTTAAAAACACGATTTTGCAAGGCTAAAGTCATGCTTTAGCCTGAAAAATCGCAAGGCTTGCAGGCCGATCTTCGATTAGCCAGTAACCAACCGGGTTACTAAACAAGTCCATTCTATATGTTATCGTACAAGCCCCCCCCAATACGCCGGCGTTTACTTTCAATCTTCGAAAGGTTACAGGATTTTAAGAATTATAACCACGGAGATTCACGGAGTTCCGCAGAGTTTTGGCTTTACATTCGGTTTTCTCCGTGTAACTCTCAGGCAATGCGCTCTGCGCATTGCCCGTCCTCCGCGGTTAAATTTCTTCAAAATTCTGCCAATTTGACGGTATGTACCAGATAAAAAAGTAAATGCCGATGTCCTGCTGTCCCCCGCCCTTCCCTTGACAAACCACCGGCCTTCTCCTAGCGTAATGGTTATGCCCGGCGGTTCCGGCGTGTTTGCCACCCTGCCTGATAATTTCTTTTCCCCCCTGGCGCGAATTAACCGGGAACATTACGCGGCGCTCCTGGCGCTGTATTACCGGCTTTTTCAGGAGAACACCAGAGGGCTGGAGCGGGAACAGGTGATCCGTTCCTTTACGGAGTACCTTGGGCGGCACCGGAATGTTCTGGCCGATGAGGGCGATGATAATGCCCAGGCGGGGGAACCGGAGGACGCCGGGGACGAAGCAGGCGGGGAGACGCCGGAGCTTGACTTTGGAGCTTCACCGAAAGATCCCGCCAAACCGGAACAAAACGCGGACGGCGGGCCGCGGGGATCAGGCGACCGGGCACTGGCGAATATTTTCCTCAGGCGGCTTATCAACACGGGCTGGCTTTCCGAAGAGACCCTGGGCGACTACAGCCGGGTCATCAACATTACCCCCTGGGGGCGGCCTTTTTTTGAGGCTCTGGCCCGGGTGGAAGAAGGGCTCAAGACCGAATACGAAAGCCATGTGGTAACCATCTATTCCCTCCTCTGCGGGGACGCGGTGGCGGAGAACGGGCATTACGCGGTATTGAACGCCCACGAAACCACCCAGATCCTGATCGATTCCCTCAAGGTGCTTTCCCAGAGCATCAAGGGTCATTACGACCGGCTCACTACCAATGCGGCGCCGGCGGAAATAAGCGGCATTCTTCACCTCCACTACGATCTCTACGCGGCGGATATTCTTGACGGCGCGTACAAGCGGCTTAAAACTTCGGAGAACCTTTCCCGCTACCGGCCCAAAATTATCAAAAAGGCGGGAGAGCTTTTGGCTAACGAAGCATGGCTGGGCGAAAGCGCCCGGAAACTTTCCCGCAATAATTCCCTCTCCCAGGAGGACAACCGGCGGCGGCTTGAAATCATGCTGGAAGACATCCGCGATACCCTCCGGGCGGTTGACCCCCTGCTGGAAGACATAGACCGCAGAAACATGCTTTACGCCCGTTCCAGCGTGGAACGGGTCAAGGCGCTGCTGGAACCTGATTCCACCCTTGCGGGAAAACTTGGCGTCCTTGCCAGGGAAATCTACCGGGAGGGGAAGGCAGGGAAAGACGGGGCGCCCGGCGAACTGCACCACCGCCTGGCCCACAGGCTCTACCGGGTGCGGGCCTTTGCCCCCGAATCCCTGTACCGCCGCTACCAGAAAGCGGCCGCGGACTTTAGCCGGGAAAGCTCCCCGGCGGACAGGGAGGCCATGGAAAGGGCCGAGGAGGAACTCTTTATCCGGCTCAGGCGGCAGCTGGGAATAAAACGGGTAGGAGACTGGCTTGACGGGCGGGGCGGCAAGGAACGGCTTCTTTTTGCGGAGGATCTGGTAAAGGACGAACAGTCCTTCATCCGTTTTGTCTATTCGGTACTGTACGCCGACTCCCGGCCGGCTTTCGGTTACGGCATTGAAGATAATGATGATAACGATACTAACACCGGCGGCAATACGGAAAACCGCGCTCCTTCCGTTAGAACAGGCGGTTATGTGGTGCCCGACGTTCTTTTACGGAGGAAGGGATGACAGGCGATCTTGACGGCCTCATGCTGATCACCGAACTGACCGAAGCCGATTTTGATCTTTTTAAATCCGCGGTTCATACCCTGCTGGCAAAAACCTTCATCATCCGGGGCATAGACAGGGAAGAGCGCCTGTACGATTTTACCATACGGAACAGCAGCCTCTTTGACGCGTGGTTCTCCTGCATGGACGCGAGCCTTATCCGGGACGAGGGGCTGGGAGTCGTCTGCTTCCGGGGCGGCGGCGACACCCGGCTCAGGCTTGGACGGGAAGAAACCTGCGCCCTCCTTACCGCCCGTCTCCTCTACGAAGAAAAACGGACGGAGCTGAGCCTCACCGCCTTTCCCGTGGTTACGGTTTTTGATTTTGTCCAGCGCTACAATGTTCTGGTAGGTGAAGAAATTAAAAAGACCCGGCTCATCGAAGTGCTGCGCCGCCTGCAAACCCACAAGCTCATCGACACCGGTTCAAGGGATCTTTCCGACGGCGAGGGCGTCATCATCCTCTACCCCAGCCTCGCCATGAGCCTTGACAGGGACAGCGTCGACGAACTTTTGGCATCACTCTCCCAGGCGGAAAAACCGGCGGCCCCTGAAGTGTGAAGCCTGTGATTATTGTTTGAAGCCGCCGTCACGGCGCTTGTTACAAGCGTCCCTCCGCCCCGGCGGCCTCCGCTTCCATGCCCAGCGATCTGAAAATTTCGGCGGATCTCCGGTAAGCGGCCGCCGCGCCGGCGGCGTCGCCGGTCTTTTTGCGGATGTCCCCCAGGGCGCGCCAGTCCGCGGCGAGACCCTGTGAATTTTCCGCCCGCCGGTCAAAGGCTATGGCCTGCGCAATGGCCTCTTCGGCGGCGGGGTACATGCCTCCGGTAGAACGTATAGAGGCAATAAGATACCAGTCATAGGCGGCCTGTTCAAGGTAACGGTCCTTTTCATGTATGGAAAGGGCCCTCCGCACCGCCGCCTCGGCTTCGGCGTAATTTTCCAGTTCCCGTTCGGCAAGGGCGACGACGGTCCAGCCCAAAGCGGTATACTGCCTGTCCTTTATGACGGACATTTCCCCAATGACATCGTCCCTTACCGACTGGGCAACCGAAACATTTCCACGGGGAGGCCGCCGTCTCCTGTTCCGCCTCCCCCTTTCGGCGGCTTCGGAAGCCTCGGCCTCGGCGTCGCCGGCTTCGGAAACCCCCTCTTCAAAAGTCCCCGTAGCGGCAGTGGCGGCGGCATCCGCGCCGCGTTCCCCGTCCGCGCCGCGTTCCCTGCCGGGGCCGCCAGGACGGTCGGGACGGTTTTCGGGAAGAAGGGCCGCGGTTCCGGCCGCGGCGGCCCTGAAGAGCCTTCCGCGGTCTATGTGTATGCGGCACACGGCGGCCAGTTCCGCGCCGCCTTCCTGTTCGGCCTCGGAGAGTGTCGCAAGCCAGATCCTGAAAGCCTCGCGGGCCCTGCCCTGATAGAAGAGGACGTTCCCCAGCGAAAGATTTGTACGAATGCGCAGGGAGGGGCTGTCCGAACTTACGGCGATACGGCGCGCCTCGTCAAGCAGCTCCAGCGCGTCCCCGTAATTCCCAAGGTCAATGTTCCTGTTGGCAAGATCCAGCTGCGATTCGGCCATGCTTCTTATGTTGTCTATTTCAAGCGGCCGCTCGGGCGCGCTTGAACATCCCATAATAAACAGGAAGGGAACAAAGAAAAAAATGTCTGTGCGCATCCTCATTGCTGTCTCCATTTTTTCTAAAAGGGAATGTCCCTGGGGCTTGTTCCGCCGGACCGCGTCTCAAGCCTCTCCGGTATGCCGTTTTTAAGCAGGGGATTATTGCTCAGGGCGGTAAGCACATCCTCGGCGCCCTTGAGGACATTCCTGAAATCGGAAATGATAACGGCAAGCTGGGGAAGCTGCGTGGGAAGAAACGCGCTTGTTCTTTCAAGGTTGCGCATGGTCCCGCTTACCGCGTTCAGCGTGGAAACGATGTTGGTGTACACTTCCCCGTCGGATCTGAGCATGAGCGAAACGCTTCCGTCAGGGGCGTTCAGTTTTGCGGAAAGCTCGTCCAGATTGGCGATAATGGGCTGTATCTGCGCCAGAACGGACGAAAGGGATTCGCCTATCATTTCCGGCAGTTCAGTCGTCATGGATTCAATGCCGGCCATGGAACGTTCGGCATTCCCCACGATACGGCCTATGGAGGTGCTCTCGCTTCCCTCAAGGGCGTCCGTCACCTGGGCCGTCAGGGTCGATATGTCCATCAGCGCGGTGTTGGCGCTGTCGAGGGTGGCGCTGAGGCGGGTCAAAATAAGGGAGATGCTGTCGTCGTGAACGGGAACCTGGCCCAGGCCCTGCGCCCGTATCGCCTTTCCCTCCGATGAATTGACCGAAGGGATAATCTCCCCCTCCGCCACCTGGACGCTTCCAAGGCCGGGGTAAAACAAAAACTGGTTCCCAAGGCCTATGGGGCTTACCATCATCTCGACAAGGGAACCTTCGCGTACCCGGGAAATGTACGTGTCGAAAATATAGAAACGCACTTCCACCCGGTCGTCTTCCGCCAGATCAAAAGACTTTACATGCCCTATGGTAAAGCCCCTGTACTGAACGGGCATGTTTTCGCTGAGGCCGGACGCCGATGAAAAGTACGTCGTAAAATAATAGTCCCTGGAAAACCAGCGCTGGCTTCTTCCCAGCATGAAAATAACAAAAATAAGGACCGCCAGCGCCAGTATAATAAGAACCCCGACCACCTGATCGGCGAAACGGACCGTGAATTTCATGCGTTGATTCCCCTTTCAAGATAGCGCATCAAATCTTCATCTTCTTCAAGCTGTTCCTTCGTCAGCCTGAGAAACAGCTGCCCTCCAAGGATCATGAGAAAGTAATCCGCAAGATCCACCATGAGCCTGATGCTATGGCTGACAAAAATAACGGTGGCTCCCGCGTCCTTTTTCTTCCGCACAACAGCGACAAGCCGCTGGGCGGCGCGGTCGTCCAGGGACTCCGTCCATTCGTCAAGGAAGAGCAGCGTAGGGCGGCAGAGCATTGCCCTGGCAAAGGCGATGAGCTTCTGTTCCCCCATGGAAAGCAGGGACGGCCGTATGGAAAGCTCTTTTCTGTAACCCACCTCGGACACGGCCTCTTCGATGCGGCGTTCCCGCTCCGCCTTTGTCATGCCGGGAAAATGAACGCGGAGGGGAAGCTCCAGAATCTGGTAGAGGCTCTGATTGGCCCAGAGGGCGGAATCCTGAAACACCACCGCCCCTTCCCTTCTGAATTCAAGGTTCTCCTTCCGGTTCATTGTGGAAATGTTCTTCCCGCGAAAACGCACCACCCCTTCCGTCGGCACCACCAGTCCCGCGGAAAGTTTGAGGACGGTGCTCTTGCCGCATCCGGAAGGCCCCACAAGGGCGGTCGTCTTTCCTTCCTCAAAACAGTGGGAAAAATCCCTTACCACACGCCTGTTCTGCGCGAAAAACGTTACCTTTTCAAGCTCTACGATCCCGGCCACTATCCTACCCTGTCACCATATAATACACGGTGGAAAGGAGTATATCCACCAGTATGCAGAGCCCGAAAGAAGAGCCTACCGCCTTGAGCCCCGCGACGGGAATTTCCGTGCTGGCCTGGCTGACCGCGAAGCCGTGGAGGATCGCCGTTGTCGACACGATCATCCCGAAAACGATGCTTTTGATAATGGAAATAAAAATGTCCTGAATGGCAAGGCTCTGCAGCAGATTGCCGAAGTACGCGCCCGCGGGCAGGTTGGAAAAAAGCTGGGCCACGGCAAAGGAACCGGCCAGCCCGAAAATGGAAAAATAAATATTGAGGAGAAACATTGAAATGGTAACGCCCAGAAAACGGGGAACCGCCAGGTACTCTATCGGATCTATGCCTATGGAAATGTACGCTTCAACTTCGTGGGATATTACCATGCCGCCAATTTCCGTCGCTATGGCGGTGGCCGAACGGCCGCTGATGATAAAGGCGGTAAGCAGGGGGCCCAGTTCCCGGGTGATGATCAGGATGAGCAGGGGATAGATAAGGTGCTCCTGGGAAATGCGGGAAAGGGTGGGAATGCCTATCACGTTAACCACCGCGCCTATGCCCAGGGCAAGAAGGCTGGAAATACCCAGCGCCTGGACAAAGGTAAAGAGGATCTGGAGGACAAGGGGGCGGCGGGCCGCCTGGCCCCGGAGGAAAAAGGCCCCTATCCCCTTGAGGGTACGGGCAAAAATGCCCAGCGAATAGAAAATCTCCTTTATGACGGCCGAACTTCTCTTCATCGGGTACAGTATAATCCAAAAAGGCGTTGCATGTCATGAACCCGGAACCGGCGTAACATATACAACAAACGTGTTTTACTGTACACTGGTACTATGGGCATTGCCTTTATCGTTCTTTTGATTGCCGCGGATCTTGTCATCCTGGCGGCGTTTTTTCTCCTCGCGCGCCGGCATTACAGGCGGCTTCCTGAAATACGGGAATCCGAATCCCTGAAAGACAGGCTCATGAGGCAGCAGCTCATGGCCGCCGTTTCCCGGAGTTTTGTCTCTTCGGACGACATAGGCATTCTGATACACAACGCCCTCATGATGCTGGGCATGCAGATGGACGTAAGCAGGACCGTTGTCGGACGGTTTGACAGGGCGGAGGGCGTTCTGCGGTACGAGTACGAGTGGGACAACACCAGGCACGGAACGCTTCCCCTGGCAAAAAAAATTTATCCCTTTGGCCCGGGCGACATGGTGTACGACACCTTCGTTATCCGGGGGGATGTGTACGTTACCTGCGACGACGTTGAAAAGGACAAAAAACTCGCCGCCATATACCGCCCGGCGGGGCTCAGGTCCTTTGTCTACACCCCCATTACCGCCTACGGATCTTTCTGGGGCGTTCTGGCGGCGGGCAGCGGGACTCCCCGGACATGGAGCGAGAACGACATACAGATCCTCAAACTCATCGCAAACGCCGTTACCGGGCTTATCATCAGATCCGACGCGGAAGAGCAGCTGCGCGCCGCGAAGGAAATGGCGGAACAGTCCAGCCGGGCCAAGACCAACTTCCTTTCCCGCATGAGTCACGAGATGCGGACCCCCATGAACGCCATCATAGGCATGACGACCATAGCGCGGACATCAGGCGACAGGGGAAAAATAGAGTACTGCCTTTCCAAGATCAACGACGCGTCTATACACCTGCTGGGAGTGATCAACGACATACTGGACATGTCGAAGATAGAGGCGGGCAAGTTCGAGCTTACCAATTCCGAATTCGATTTTGAAAAGATGCTTAAAAAAGTAACGGGCATGATGGAATTCCGCATCGACGAGAAAAAGCAGAATTTCATCGTAAAGGTTGAACCCGGCGTTCCCTCCAGAGTCATTGCCGACGAACAACGGCTTGCCCAGATCCTCACCAACCTCCTTTCCAACGCGGCCAAATTTACTTCCGAAGGGGGAACCATTTCCCTTTCGGTTGAAAGGAAACCGGACCCGCGGACAGGCGCGGAAGGAAGCGGCAAAAAAGAAGACGCGGCGGAAGGCGGCCGGGAAAGCGGGTGGAAGTCCTGCGTCCTCGAATTCCACATTACCGACTCGGGCATCGGCATCGCGAAAGAACAAATGGGAAAACTCTTTACCCTCTTTGAGCAGGCGGACGGAACCATCGCCAGAAAATTCGGCGGAACCGGCCTTGGGCTTGCCATCTCAAAAAACATCGTGGAACTCATGGGGGGCAGGATCAGCATTGAATCGGAGCCGGGAAAAGGCTCCGACTTCAGTTTTGAGGTAAGCGTCGGGGAAGGAAAGGCGGAGGAAACCGTAAAGGAAAACTGGGAAAACCTCCGCATTCTCGCGGTTGACGACTCATGGGAAGTTCTTGAATACTTCAAGGAATACGCGGCGGTGATGCACGTCAATTGCTCCCTTGCGGCGAGCGGGGAAGAAGCCCTGCGCATCATGGCAAGGGAAGATACCTTTGACATCGCCTTTGTCGACTGGCGCATGCCGGAAATGAACGGCATAGAACTTGCCAGAACGATAAAAAAGAAGAACGGCCCGAATACAATCGTGATCATGATCTCCGCCACCGAATGGGAGACGATGAAAGACGAGGCAAAAGAGGCCGGGGTGGACGGTTACATACCGAAGCCGCTCTTTCCTTCGGCGCTGACCGACTGTATCAACAACTGCGTCAAAAATTTCGCGGCGGCGGGCGTGGGCGGCGAAAGAAAAAACATCTTTGCCGGGAAACGCATACTCCTTGCCGAAGACGTGGAGATAAACAGGGAGATCGTAAGTTCCCTTCTGGAGGAGTCGGGGGTCCTTATAGACTACGCGGAAAACGGGATCGAGGCGATAGAAAAATTCAGCAAAGACCCCCAGGGCTACGGCGTCATCCTCATGGACATACACATGCCTGAAATGGACGGATATGAGGCGACACGGCGCATCCGGGAGGCGGAGGCCGGACTGTACTCCGGCAAAGAAGCGCCCTCCCCGGTGCCTATTGTCGCCATGACCGCCAACGTTTTTAAGGAAGACATAGAGAAGTGCCTTGCCGCCGGAATGAACGCCCACATGGGAAAACCCGTCGACGTGGACGAACTGTACGGCCAGCTCAGAAAATACCTCTTGAACCAGAGCGCCTGATCTTTCCGTTACAGGAAATCTTTAAGCGCTTCCCTCATTATCCCTATCTGCCGCCGTACTTCTGCGGGCGCAGGGCCGCCGGGAAGGCTCCGGGCGGCGACGGAGGCGGCGGGGCTTAACGCGGCGTAAATATCCTCCCCAAACAGGGGCGAGCGCGCCCTCAATTCGTCAAGGCCGCGCTCGGCTATGCGCTTCTGCCCGGCCGCCAGACAGTCCCGGACTATGAGCGCCGCGGTCTCGTGGGCCCTGCGGAAGGGCACGCCCCGGCGGACGAGGTACTCCGCCGCGTCGGTAGCCTCAAGGAAACCGCCCGTACAGGCCGCCTCCATGCGGTCCTTTCTAAAGGAGGCGCTCCCCATCATCCCGCTAAAGATGGCAAGGCACGAGCGCAGCGTGTCGAGACTGCCGAAAAGCGCCTCTTTGTCTTCCTGAAGATCCCTGTCGTAGGCATAGGGAAGGCCCTTAAGAAGGATGAAGAGCGTTACAAGGGCGCCCGTGGTTCTTCCCGCCTTGCCCCGGACAAGTTCGGCAAAATCGGGATTTTTTTTCTGGGGCATAATGGAAGAACCGGTGCTCCAGGATTCCCCGAATTCGATAAAGCCGAATTCCTCACTGGACCAGATGACAAGATCCTCGCAGAAACGGGAAAGGTGCACCATGGTAATGGCGGAAGCGGAAGCGGTTTCAAGGACGAAATCCCTGTCTGCCACCGCGTCCATGGAATTAAGGACGGGCCGGGCAAAGCCCAGACTGCGGGACACAGCCTCCCTGTCCAGCGGAAGGCCGGAACCGGCAAGGGCCCCGGAACCCAGGGGACATTCGTCAAGCCGCTCCAGCGCGGAGGCAAAACGGCCGCCGTCGCGGATAAGGCCCGCGGCCCAGGCGCACAGGTGATGTCCCAGCGTCACGGGCTGCGCCCGCTGGAGGTGGGTGTAGCCGGGCATAACGCTTTCGGCGTGTTTTTCCGCAATCGCAAGAAGCGTTCCGGCGGCTTCCGCTATACACAGGCGTATTTCGGGGATGGCCCGTTTGAGGTAGAGCCTGAAATCAAGGACAACCTGATCGTTTCTGCTGCGGCCCGCGTGCAGCATGCGGCCCTGGTCCCCGAGCCGTTCGGTAAGGAGCCCCTCAATGAGCGAGTGTATGTCTTCGGCGCTCCCGTCCGGAACGCCCGCCTCAAATTCACGCGAGATGCGTTCAAGTTCCGCGTCCAGCGCGGCGGCCGTCTCCGGGGGGATGATCCCCTGTTTCCCGAGCATTGCCGCGTGGGCCCGGCTTCCCCGTATATCGTCCTGGGCAAGCCGTTTGTCAACGTCAAGGGAAGCCTCAAAGGCAAAGGCCCCGGCGGACGGCTTTTCGGCGAGCCTCCCGGCCCAGAGAACGGGCCGTTCCTTTTTTTCATCCGTCTTTGCGGCAGGATCGTCTTTCACGCCTTTCCCTTTTCAAGATTACGCCTTGCCCCGCTTCTTTGTCCGGGGCGCGGCGGCGGGGATCTTCACGGCCCTGCCCTTCTTCCCGTGTTCCATCATGGCCCTGACCAGCACGGGCAGCCCGTAAAGGCGGATAAAGCCTTTAGCGTCGGCGTGGTTGTACAGTTCGCCGGTGGTAAAACTCGCGATGCTGGCGTTGTACAGCGAATTGGGGGAACTGACCCCCGCCGAACTGACGGAGCCCTTGTAAAGTTTTACCCTTACCGTACCGGAAACGGTCTTCTGGGTAACATCGACAAAGGCGGAAAGCGCCTCACGCAGCGGGGTAAACCACAGGCCGCCGTAGATCAGCTCGCCCATTTTAAGGGCGGCCTGCTGCTTGAACGCGTATGTTTGCCGGTCAAGACAGATGTGTTCCAGCTCCCCGTGCGCGTAGTAAAGGATCGTTCCCCCGGGCGTTTCGTAGACTCCCCGGCTCTTCATTCCCACCACCCTGTTTTCAACCAGATCGGCAAGCCCTACGCCGTTCGCGCCGCCAATCCTGTTGAGGGTTTTGATGATGGTTACACCGTCGGCCTTCTTTCCGTTCACGGCGGCAGGGATTCCCTTTTCAAATTCGATTTCAACATATTCGGGTTTGTTCGGAGCCTTCTCGGGCGGGACGGTCATCTTGAGCATCTTCCTGTAATCGGGCTCATGCCAGGGGTCCTCAAGTTCAAGACCCTCGTGGGAAATATGCCAGAGGTTGTCGTCCCTGCTGTACGATTCCTTTTTCTTCATGGGAACGGGGATCTTCCTCCGCTGAAGGTAGCGTATCTCCTCTTCCCGGCTCTTGATCTTCCAGATGCGCCAAGGGGCGATGATCTCAATGTCGGGGGCAAAGGCCATGATCCCCAAATCAAAACGGACCTGATCGTTTCCCTTGCCGGTGGCGCCGTGGGCTATGGCGTCCGCCTTTTCCTTGCGGGCGTATTCCACAAGAACCCTGGCGATAAGGGGCCGCGCGGTGGAAGTGCCCAAAAGATACCTGTCTTCATACACGGCGCCCGCCTTGAGCGCCGGCCATATAAATTCCTCGACGTACTCTTTTTTTACATCGGCCACATAACAGGACGACGCCCCTGTTTCAAGCGCCCGCTTTTCAACGGCCTTCCAGTCGGCTTCCTGCCCCACGTCAACGCAGACGGCAACGACATCACAGTCGTAGTTTTCCCTGAGCCACGGAATGATCACCGTGGTGTCCAGCCCCCCCGAATAGGCAAGGACGATCTTCTTCTTCATGATTGCTCCTGTTTGTTATTATAGACGGCCGAACCGCCGCCGTTCAATTAAATATTTCGTACCGTCATTATCCCCGAAGTTCCGCCTTTAGGCAAGACTGCGAGCAGGTATATAAAATGCAAGAATTTAACCACAGACCTTACAGACAGAACGGACTTTAATTTCAAATGTATATTTTGTCCGTGTTGGTCTGTGTCTGTCCGTGGTTGTTTTGAATTCGGAATTACCGACCATGCCCGCGCGTGTATTTACAGATGAAAGGCGGGAAGCTATGATTGGACATGTTTAGTAACCGTTTGAACAACTTTATTGGGAAAGAACGCAAAGGAGGGGACCATGAGTACCAGACTTGACGCACTGGTTGATGTTCTGAAGGACGCGCCCGACGAGGTATTTATACAGCCCCACAATGTTCCTGATCCCGACGCCATTGGGGCAAGCCTTGCGCTGTACTACCTGCTTGACCTCAAGGGGATAAAAAAACTTGCCATAGTGTACGATCAGGAAATTGAAAAGGCAAATTCCTTAAAGATGATAGAACTCTTTGACATACCCATCATCAGGGCCAGCGACGCGCTTACGCTGGGACCCGAAGATCTTTCGGTTCTGGTTGACGTTCAGAAGGGAAACTCAAACATAACCGATCTTGCCACCGATGAAGTCGCGGTGATAGACCACCACGAATACCTGGGCAGTAACGGATACCGTTTCGAGGACATACGCCCGGAGGCGGGAAGCTGCAGCGCCATTCTGGCGGATTATTTTTTTGAAAACGGCATCGTGCCGCCCCGCAATGTCGCCACCGCCCTGCTTTACGGGATCTTCATGGACACAAGCGATCTGACGCGGGGCGCTTCGGACCTTGACATCAACATGTTTTACAGGCTCTACAGCCTTTCCAATATAGACATGATCGTGGAACTGCGCGGCAACGAGATTTCCGTGCAGGATCTGGGCCTGTACGCCGAGGCGTTCAGAACTGTCGAGATCTACGACGAGCTTGGGTTTCTCGCGCTGCAAAGCGCGAACGACTCTCTTCTGGGCGCCGCCGGCGACATTGTCGTCAGCGTTTCCGGGGTAAACATCGCGGTTGCCTACGCGAAGCGCGAAAACGGCGTCAAACTTTCCGTGCGGAGCATTGCCGACGAAATCAGCGCGAACAGTCTTGTAAGGTGTGTCGTGGAAGGCGTGGGGAAGGGAGGCGGGCACAGCCACATGGCCGGGGGTTTTATTCCCGGCGAAAACATTTCCGCCTCCCGTTCAATAGATACCTTCATCAAGCACAGGGCGATTATGTTTTACGAAACGGCGCGAAAATGATGAACATGTTTAGTAACCCGGTTGGTTACCGGTAAACCTTCGGTTAGGGGCACCCCTTCAGCCGTCAAGGAGCCCCTTCAGCATGTCAAGGCCCTCTTCGATCTCGCCGTCGCTTACCGTGTAGGGGGGAAGCAGCCGGAGGGTCTTTGGGCCGGCCGAAAGGAGGAGGATGCCCGGACCGTTCCCCCCGGCAAGGGCGATTCCTTTTTCCAGAAGGGGCCAGGCGTCAACGGCAATGTCAACGCCCGTCATGAGCCCCCTGCCCCGGACCTCCATAACCAGAGGATGTTTCCAGCCCCGTATGGCGTCCATGATCTTTTCGCCTTTCCTTTCAATTCCTGCAAGGAAAGCGGGATTGTTGACCGTATCCAGCACCACAAGGCCGGCGGCGGCGGCAAGGGGATTTCCTCCGAAGGTACTGCCGTGATCGCCTGACTCGAACACTTCCCCGGTTTTTTCCCCCGTAAGAACGGCGCCCGCGGGAAGCCCGCCGCACATTCCCTTGGCAAGGGTAACAATATCGGCCTTTACCGGGCTTCCCCCCGCCGTGTACCCTTCGAAGGCAAGAAAGTTCCCCGTACGGCCCATGCCGCACTGCACCTCGTCAAACATGAGCAGTATGTCCCGCTCGGCGCACAGCCGCGCCGCCGTCTCGATAAATTCCCCGCTCTGGGGAATGATCCCGCTTTCGCCCTGTACCGCTTCAAGCAAAAGGCCTGCGGTTTTTGTTTTGTCAAGCGCCCTGTCAAGGGCCTCTATATCGCCGCCCCTGATGTAGGCAAAGCCGCCTGTAAAGGGGCCGAAGTCCTTGTGGAATTTATCCTGGCCCGTCGCGGCCAGCGTGGTAATGGTCCTTCCGTGAAAACTGCCCCGCAGCGTCACGATGGTGTGCCTGCCTTCCCCGTATTTTTTAAGGGAATACTTCCGGGCAATCTTGCAGGCCCCTTCATTCGCCTCCGCACCGGAATTGGCAAGAAACACCTTCCGCATGCCGCCCTTCGCGCAGGCTTCCACAAGTTTTTCCGCAAAGGCGGCGGAGACATCGCTCTGGTAGTAATTACACACATGATTGAGTTTTGCCGCCTGTTCCGAAATGGCCTTTACCAGGGGCGGGTAACTATGCCCGAGACAGTTCACCGCGATACCTGAACTGAAGTCAAGGTATTTCCTCCCGGCCGTATCAAAAAGCCAGGAACCCTCGCCCCGCGCGAAAGTTACGGGCAGCCGGTGATAGGTATTCATAAAAACATTGTTCATGATTTTTCCCCTTCTTCTTCGTTTACTATCATCGTACCAATTCCCTCATCGGTAAAAAGTTCGATTAAGAGCGCGTGGGGCAGCCGCCCGTCTATGATGTGGGCCTTGCGCACCCCGCCGTCAAGGGCGGTTCTACAACAGCCGATCTTGGGGATCATCCCCTTACTGACAACTCCTTCCCGCACAAGGCCGTCCGTTTCGCCGAGGGTCATGGCCTTGATGAGCGAATCGGGATCATGCACGCTGCGCAGCACGCCCTGCACGTCGGTCATAAGGACGAGTTTTTCCGCGCCCATGGCTGCGGCGATTTTCGCGGCGGCGGTATCGGCGTTAACGTTAAGGGCGCGCCCTTCATCGTCTCCTGTGCCGTAGGCCACGGAAGAAACAACGGGAATGGCGCCGCTGTCCAGAACGGAAGAGAGCACGGCGACGTTCACCTCCTCAACTTCGCCGACAAGGCCCAGATCCCGGCCCCCAATCCGCCGCGCCTTGAGCATGGCGCCGTCTATGCCGCAGAGCCCTATGGCGTTACCGCCCGCCTGCATGATGAGGGACGTGATGTCCTTGTTCACCTTGCCGCAGAGCACCATCTGGACCGCCTCCATGGTTTCCTCGTCGGTGTAACGGAGACCGTCAACAAAACGGCTTTCCTTCCCGATTTTTTTAAGAAGCGCCTCAATCTCAGGCCCCCCGCCGTGAACCAGAACGGCGCGTATTCCCACACAGGTCATGAGGATCACGTCCTGTATTACCGCGGCCTTGAGATCGGCGTTGATCATGGCGTTGCCGCCGTATTTTACCACGATGGTTTTGCCCCGGAACTGCTGAATGTAGGGAAGGGCATGGATGAGCACTTCCGACCGTTCGGCATTATGTATCATTGTTTTTCACTCCCTGTATTTTCCGCTACGAGCGGTAATCACCATTGATCTTCACATAGTCATAGGTAAGATCGCATCCCCAGACAACGGCGCTTCCGCCGGGCTTATTGCTTCCCGCGTTAATCCGTATTTCTATCTCGTCTTCGCTCAGAATCTTCTTTGCGAGATCTTCGGAAAACGGAACGGGCGCGCCGTCCTTGAAAACGGAAATTTCCCCGGCGGCGGAGGCAAAGCCGATGGAGGTTTTTTCGGGATCGAAAGGGACGCCCGCGTAGCCCATGGCGCACAGGATTCGCCCCCAGTTGGCGTCCGCGCCGAAACAGGCCGCCTTGACAAGGGATGAGGAGGCCGCCGATTTGGCGAGGGTTTCCGCCGCGTCTTCACTCTCCGCGCCGCCGACCGTGACGGTAACAAGCTTTGTCGCGCCTTCCCCGTCCCTGGCCATGGCGCGGGCCAGAGACACACAGAGGTCTTCGAGGGCAAGTACAAACGTTTCAAAAAGGGGGCCCCCGCCCGCGAGGGGGCTGTTGCCCGCCTCGCCGTTTGCCATGATGATCACCGTGTCGTTGGTGGACGTGTCGCCGTCAACGGTGACGCGGTTGAAACTGCGCCTTACCGCGCGGCGGAGGGCGGCGTCAAGCATGGCGGGGGATATAGCCGCGTCGGTAGTGATGAAGCCGAGCATGGTAGCCATGGAGGGGTGTATCATCCCCGAACCTTTCACCATGGCGCCGATGCGGACCGGGACGCCGTCCAAAACAACTTCTACCGCCCCGCCCTTCTTCCGGGTATCGGTGGTCATGATAGCCTCAAGGGCGGCCTCGTGCCCCGCCCCGTCGGAGCGGAGGCTTGCGGCAAGGGAACTCACGCCGCTTTCTATCGCGGCGACAGGCAAAGGCACCCCGATGACGCCGGTGGAGGCGACGGCGACTTCTTTTGGGGAAATGGCAAATTCATCGGCGGCAAGTTCCGCCATGCGGCGGGCCGCGGCCATTCCGGCCTCCCCGGTACAGGCGTTGGCGTTTCCCGAATTGGCGATGACGGCCCTGAGTTTCCCCCCGGAAATATGCTCGCGGCTTACAAGCACGCAGGCGGCCTTTACCCTGTTTGTGGTAAACACCGCAGCCGCCGCGCAGGACTTTTCCGAATAGATAAGGGCAAGATCCCTTTTACGCGAACCGGTCTTTATGCCGCTCCAGATGCCGCCGGCCCGGAAGCCTTTGGGCGCGCAGACGCCGCCTGATATTTCTTTCACCGGAATTCCTCCTGATAGCGGAAGTTGTTCAATAATTCCAGTTGTTGAACAATTCCATTTTTCAAAACAGCGCGGGGACAGCTTCAAGGCCCGCCTTTTCATCAAAACCAAAAATGACGTTCATGTTCTGCACCGCCTGTCCCGCGGCGCCCTTTACCATGTTGTCAATGGCGCTCACCGCGATAAGGGTGCTTCCGGCGGCGTCAAGATGAACGGAAATATCACAGAAGTTTGACCCGCGCACGCGGCCGGTCGCGGCGGGAACCCCGGCGGGCAGCACCCGCACGAAAGGTTCGTCCCGGTAAAATTCCGCGTATGTTTCCCGGATGCGGCCGGCCTGCTTTTCAACCTCAGGCGAAGGAGGACGGCAGGAAGAACCCGGCGCCTTTACCTGCCATGATTCATCAAGCGGTATGTACACCGTGCTGAGTATGCCCCTGTTCATGGGGGCAAGATGAGGGGTGAAGATCACGGACCGTTCCCCGCCGGACGGGACGCCTGAGCCCTGAGACATGGCGGCGAAATTACGGGCAATCTCGGGGGTATGCCGGTGAGATCCCACCTTGTAGGGGGCCAGCGCGTCCGAACATTCGGGAAAGTGAAAGGAACGGGACGGCTCCCGGCCGCCGCCCGTTACCCCCGACGCCGAATCCACGATAACGGTCCCCGCGGCCGCCTGCCTTTTTCCGTCCGGGCGCGGGGAAAGGGCGGGAAAGGCAGCAAGGGACGCCCCCGTAGGATAACAGCCGGGGTTGCCTATTATCACCTTTTTTTTCCCGGCGTATTCCCGTATGCGTTTCCGGTTTAATTCAGGAAGGCCGTAGACCGAAAATTCCCGCAGCGCGGGAAAAGCGTAACGCCTCCCGTACCAGGCGGCATAGGTATCCTCGTCACCGTCAAAGCGGAAGTCTGCGGAAAGATCGATAAAGGGAACGCCCTTTTCAAGGGCGGCCGCGGCCCATTTTTCACCCACGCCGTGGGGCAGGGCGGCAAAAACCACATCGGCTTCAAGCGCCGCCTCCGGCCCGGCAAGCGGCGCTGAAATGCTCCCCAGAAAATTGGGATACACTTCTTCTATCCTGCCGCCCTCAAACGTCACCGAAGAAAGGATCAGCGCGTCAACATCGGGATGTCCTGAAAGAAGCCGCACCAGTTCGGAGCCGGCATAGCCTGTCGCCCCAATAATACCCGCAATCATACAAACCTCCCCGGAACCGGCAGCGCCGGCATTATAAAACGGTTTTTTGAAAAATGGGAACTAGCAGGGTCTACGGAGACGGCGGGAATACAAGTCGCTTTGGCCCGGAAAAGAGGAGAAGGAAAAAAAACAGAACAACCGGTTCTTTTTCATGCGTCCATTCTTGCACGCTTCGCGGAGGGATGTCAACGGCTGAAGACTCCTGCCTCAAATGTGGCGAAAAACCGCACAAAGGGCGTAGCCCGACTGCGGTTTTTCGTAACCGGGCCGTCTACCGGCTTTCTGATTGCTGCGCAAACAGCTTCAAAGTGTAAACAGTCTTGTTATGCGAAGCGGCGACATATTACAGATGATGTTATGCGACTTTTTAATCGTCTTCTCCATCTTTTGCGGTATCTATTTTTTCCGCAACAAGCCAATCACTGTCTGGCCTTGTAATCAAGCGAGCATTGCTATATGCCATGTCCAACGACAGTATCGTATGTCCCAAATAATTACCTGCTGGTGTCAATTCTGTTACAAGAGCCAAGTTTATCACATCATCATCGAGAAGCGAAAGAGGTAACAACAAAGACATACTGTTGCGAGTAGGAAAATACATTGGAATAGCCGTTTTATAGTTCCATTCTATACGCTTCAACGATAAATATAAACTATCCTTGAGACGGTTCGTAATTGTTCTGAATTTTTTACTATCGGATTCTATTGCTGATGCCAGATGACTATAGTAATCAACCTTTTCAGGCGTTGACATCGATGATGTATCCTGTAGCACAAAATTTGCGGGTTTGTTTTCTTCAATAAAGTCCCGGGGAAATCTTGCAATATTATCAAGTATAATGTGATCCCAGTCTAATTGGGGTTCTGGTGCTTTAACATCATATATCAGTTCTGCTGGATTCTTGAAGTAATGGGCTCTTTGCGGCAAAGGATTGAAATTGCTTGCCAATAACTTACCCAAACGGTCAACGCCAGACATACAAAATCCTAAAAATTCCCACTCCTGGTATCCAGGAATGTGATTTTTTTCAAAAAGTGCATATATGGGTTCATATATCTTATTAACAAGGCCTGTGTTGAAGGCCGCATAGTGTTCAGACAGACATAATTTATTTGCCTCCTTTAATAATCGAAAAAACGTGTAATTCAAATATTTCGCAAGAATCGGATACGGGTAATCCGGATCTTGCGTTTTATAATACCAACGTTCAGGGGCCGCAATTTCTTTTAAGGCGTTCACAGAATTACGAAAATCAATATATGTCCATTGCGTCAAATACCTGATACTTTGATTTTGCCTACTTGCCATAGGCTTTTGCCCAAGCAAAGACGAGCTTGCATTTATACTATGGACACCACGAGAACGCGCATAATAAACAGGCACTTTATAAGATGTTGTATCAGCTCTAATTTCGATATTTTCAGGGAACGATTCCAAAAAATCCTTTAATTTTAAAAAACCTTCCGCCCTATAATTTATTCCTGCACCAATAAGAAGATTTCCAACTGGCGCCAAATCAGTCCACCCTTCCTTGTTTTTTGTTGAGTCAAGTATCTGCATCGTTTTTTCAAGCATTTCCGCGTTATTCATGATTTATACTCCCGAAATTGTCAAACTCTGCGAGTCCCCCGGCAAAGCCGGGGAATTACCTATTTATATGTACGGGCGCCATTGGCTATTTCAGCTTTTGTCGTATCCTATCACCCTCTGGGCCGAAAATCTTCACGGGATTGTGCAGAATTTGTTCGAAGTCTCGAACAAGTTCTTTATCAACGCAATCATCATCGACGCAATACTTAGCTATTATTATACCGATTGTACCTGCTAAACCCAACCCGCTCAATATTAACGAAATCATTTTATTCCTCCTTGCATTACAAAAAATTTATCAACATTCTTTTCTTCACCTGTCCCAGAATAAAGTCAAATCATCTCTATTTCCCAGAACTGCCTTTCTTTGAGATTATCCCACAATCTCTTGATATATTTGGATCTTCCATAATTTGTTTATTACCTGGATTACTCCGAA
>JAISEB010000157.1 GCA_031264395.1 Treponema sp.
CGGGTTTCCAGAAGCTCTTCTTAATAGAGGGCTTCTTTCAGATTTTGTATGTTCCGGGTCATTAAATCGTAATAATTTTCTCCCCGGTCAAAGTCGTTTTTGGAAATGTTGTGAACCGCGTGAAACAGGAGTTTTTTTGCCCCTGTTTCCTCGCAGATTGTGTCCGCGATTTTTTCATTGGAAAGTTCAATATGAAAAACCACGGGGATCTTTTCGGCCTTTACCTTGTTGATTAGAAAGGCAATGGTGGCGGCGCTGCATTCGGTTTCGGTGGAACAGCCGGGAAAAGCCGCAAAGTAGCTGAGGCCGTAGGCGTCGGCAAAATAACGGAAGGGGAAACGGTCGCCGAATACAAAGGTTTTTCGCGCCGCGCCGTTTATCATATTCCCGAAGGAATTGTCCAGAGCCGCCAGTTTTGCCAGATACGAGGCGGTGTTTTTTTCATATAGAGCCGCGCTGGACGGGTCCCGCCGCTGTAATACTCCGGCAATTTTTTGGACAATGAGTCCCGCGTTTTTGGGGGATGTCCAGACATGTTCGTCGTATTCCGGTCCTTCTCTTTCCTCCTCTTCTTCCTCTTCCATGCCTTCCACGATCAGCTCTTCCACTACGTCCACGCAGTCCATGAGGGTAACGATTTCCATGCGGCTTTTGTCCATGGATTCCAGGATCTCTTCCACCCACGCATCCGATTCGCCTCCCACATAAATAAACACATCGCAGTTTTGTACCGTGATGATGTCGCGGGGAGTCGGTTCAAAAGAGTGGCTCTCCGCGCCCGGGGGAAGCAGCATGGTCAGGTTCACGTTATTCCCGGCGATTTCCCGGACAAAGTCATAGGGCGGAAAAATAGTGGTAACCACGTTTAATTTTCCGTCCGCCTTTCCCGTATCTCCCCGTCCTTTGGCCGCCAGGGTCAACGTAAGGGATAACAGGATGCCTGTAACAAGAATAATCCTTTTCATATCATAAACTCCTTGGGAATCGGGGCGGCCTTCAAAACACCTGTTTTATAACGGCGGCCCCGGAATTGGTTCAGATTCAGGGAACCCCCAAAAACTGAAGTTTCCGGCGGTTCCTTTCAGGCGGGCTGCGGAGGGATCACCTGTTCATTTTTACTTTCAGCCCCACCGAGCTTAACGGGGCAAAAGGGAAAACGGCGCGGTACGGCGCGGGGGCGTCTGCCGAAGCCGCGCCAAAAAGAACGCCGGGAAAAAGCGCGGCGTATTTAAACTGCCGTGAAAAATTTTTCGCCGCCTGTATCAGGAGGCATACCGGACACCCTTCGCCCTGGCAGTTGTGAACTTCGTGGACAGCGGCAAAATGTTCCGAAAAAAAGGCGGCCAGAACAAAACAAAAGCAGAGAACAAGACATACCCATAAAACCGGTTTATTCATTGGGAAAGACATTTTTTACAGGTCCCGTAGAAAACAGTTTTAAGCATGTTGATTTGAAATTTATGCCTGCCAAGAAGGTGCCGTTCTACTTCATCGAGAAGATCACAGTCCGCGTGAATAAGACTGCCGCAGACGTCGCATTTCAGGTGAAAATGTTCCCGGCATTTTTTTTCGTCATCCATATACTGGTAACAGGCGCTTTTGCTGCCGTTCAGGGTGTATTTGCGGATCTTTCCCCCGGCGGCAAGCCTTTCAAGGTGCCTGTAAATGGTGGTTTGCCCGATGATTTCTTCGGCATCCTCAAAATGGCGGACCAGCTGGCCTATTGTGACATGTTTACCCTCAAGGGACTTCATATAATCAAGGATGCTCCGCCCCTGGCGGGTGTGATACAGTTCCGGACGCTTGTGGACCATGCATATACCGTATCATAACGCGGTGTTACCGTCAATATGAAAATGAAAGTTATTTTCATATTGGAACAGACGCCGGGATACCGATACTTGATAAAAATACCGGGCTGTTTTATCCTCAATCATAATATGGGGGGGCTTGTATATGAAAAAGGCCGGTGTAAAGGGAAACTGCTATCTTTGCGGCGCGGAACTGGGCGGAACGGCGATGAAAAACCACCTTGTTAATGCGCATACGGCGGAGGGGGAGGAGGAGGTTCTGCTCCTCAAGGCGGAAGGGGCCTATAACAAAAACTACTGGATTTATCTGGATATTCCCGTAACGGCGACGCTGAAAACCCTGGACGCTTTTCTGCGGAAGATCTGGCTTGAGTGCTGCGGGCACATGAGCGGCTTTCACTATGGGCAGCATGAACGTATAGGAATGGGCAGAAAAATCGAAAATTTCCTGCCGGGAGAAAGGCTGAACTACGATTACGATTTTGGCGACACCACGGAACTGCTTGTTTCCGTTCTTGCGGAGGCGCGCCGTCCGGCCCAAAAAGAGGCGGTCCGCCTTCTGGCCCGCAACGTTCCGCCTGAATTGACTTGTTGCAAGTGCGGAAAACCGGCGGAGTTCATCTGCACCCTGTGTATGTATGAAACGGACGATTTATTTTATTGCGGGGAATGCGCCGGAAGCCACGAACACGAAGACTATCTGCTGCCGGTTACCAATTCGCCCCGCATGGGATCGTGCGCCTATGACGGGGAACTGGATGTCTTCGCCTTTAATCCCGCCGGAGTAACAGGCCGTTGACAGGCCGGCGGTGCGCCGCCTTGATTCGGAGGGGGGCTTATGCTGAGAAACATATCCATAGGAAGCCGGATAATTGTCATTATCGGTGTTTTGGTGTTTTCGATTGCCGGCCTTGCGGCTACAATTTATTTTACCGCCGACAACGTTAAAAAGGCGGGTATAAGCGACGCCCGGGAGGCAATGCTTGAAGGGCAGAAGGAAAAGATCAGGCTGGGTACCCAAACCATGGCGGTTGCTTTGGGCAGGGCGCTGGCCGGTGTTCAGGACCGGCAGGAACAGCACGGCATTATCAGCAGCTACATCAAGGATTACCGTTTTGAGGAAGATGAATCCGGTTATTATTACACCTACATCGGTACGGTGATCTTTATGCATCCTACCCTGTCCCAGCGGGAGGGAGAGGATCTGGGACAGACCGCCGACGCCGACGGGGTTTACTATGTGCGGGAACTCTACGAAAACGCCGAAAAAGGGGGAGGTTTCGTTTTCTTTGCCTTTCCCAAACCGCCTTCCATGGAAAACGCCCCCAAACTGGCCTATGTGGAGTATATCCCCGGTACGGATATCTGGATTTCCACGGGCATTTA
>JAISEB010000254.1 GCA_031264395.1 Treponema sp.
CCTTCCGTTGTATCCCGGTCAAAAAGAAAGTTGGTAAGACAAACCAGTTCCGTCAGCGTTATAACGTCGATGCCCCCGGCCGCGTCCTGAGGCGTAAAATGTTCCGCGATGAATGAAAAGAGGGCGGTTTCCGGGGCCCCGGCCTTGTCAACGGCGCCGCTTTTATCCTTATGATAAACTTCGGAGGTAACGGCAAAAAGCCGGGCCGTTTGCCGGACTTTTTCGGCGGTGATTTTTGGGGAAGGTTTTCCGGCAAGTTCGTAGAGCAGTTCCGGGTCCCGGCATACCAGCGCGGAAAGGGTTTCTCCCTTCCGGTGGCGGGCCCAGATGAGGGAAAGGAGGCCCCGCCCTTCCAGAGCTTCGGCGGCTTCCAGAAAGGATTCCCTTTCATCCGGGGAGGAGCGGTCAAGGCCGGGAAAGATCCTGTCCGGGCGGAGCCTCTGGGGCCGGGGCGTTTTGAGAGGAGGGGCCGCCTCCGCCTGAGATCCGCCGCCGGGCCCGGCCGGGGAGGCGGCGCCGGAAGCCGCCGCGCCTGAAATGCCGCCGTCAAGAGAGGCGGCGGCGGAAGCGGGGTAGCGTTCGATAAACGCGCCGATGATACGCTTCTCCCAAACCGTCAGGGGGGAATGTCCCGAGGGGCGGCCCGGTTTCATGATTCAGCCTTGCCGGCAGGTGTAACGCCGTCGGCGTTAGCCGCCACGGCGGCGGTACGGGCATCACCGCCAGATGTAACGCCGTCAGCGTTAGGTGCCCCGGCGGCGGTTTCGTCGCTGTGAAAATCACGGACTTTGGCGGAGAAGCCGTGGCGGATCACCAGATTGATCCTGTCCATGTGGGGGGCGATGGCCTCAATCTTTTCGGTGGGTACGGAACTGATGAGCTGGATGTTCAGATCCCGGTAAAATTTCAGAATCTTGCCGATACGTTCGTCGTCCATCCGGTTAAAGGCTTCGTCGAACATCACAAGCCGTATGGTTGTTTCGATCTGGGGTTTGTAGAAGCGGTAAAAACTCGCGGCAATAGCCACGTAGTAGGGGGTCTGGGTTTCGCCGCCTGATTTTTCCCGGAGTACCTTGGACAGGGAAAGTTCCATGGGGTTTCCAGAAGCGGCGTTAATCACATCGGTTTCTTTGATTTTAATATCGTAGCGGAAGTAGGTTCTGTAATCGCAGATGCTCCGCAGTTCCGGGGAATCAAGATTTGCGTTAAGGATGCGTTCAAAAAGATCCTGAGCGGCCTTGTGTTCCGCGGGGTCGACGATCTGGGAAAAGAGGGTTTCTTCCTGAGCGGGAATCGCCGCGGCTTTCCGTATAATTTCAATCTGGCCCTTCCGGTCGCTCCGTTCCTCCAAAGTAAAGCGGTACTGATCCTGTCCAAAATTCAAGGTTTTGAGTATGTCGTTGATCTCGTTAAAACTTTCCCTGGCCTCCTCGATAAGTTCGTTGAGGCGGGAAATAAAATGTTCCTTGAATTCCCTTTCCGCGTCCCGCCTGGCCCTGGCTATCTTTTCCCGGTATTCAGGCAGTTCCGAAATTTCAAGGCGCTTCAAAATCCGTTCCGCTTCGTCATGCTCCGAAGGGTCCAGGGAAAGGAGGGCGTTGAATTCCCGGTCGTAATTTTGAGCCAGGTTCTGATACTCCCGTTTCAGATTTTCAAGGCGGCTCCTGAAACCCTTGAGGGTAGACTCGTAGGAATTGGCCAAATCCCGGAGGCTGTTTTTTTCGATCTGCTTTTCCGCGTAGTTTTCGCACTCGCCGATCTCAAGGGGATGGGCCTCGCCAAAGGAGCGGATAAAAGCGGCCTTTCCTTCCAGGGAAGCGCCTGACGCCGCAAGTTCTTCCCGGAAGGAAGCGGCGCTCTGGTTCACCCCGCCCAGATTCCCGTGGAGGCGGTTGATGTCCGTTTCGGCGCCTCTGATCCGCGCCGCCAGAGCGTCCCGTTTTTCCTGAAGCTCCCGGAAACTTGCCGTGTCCACGGCGGCAAGTTCCGCCCGGGCCCGGTCCAGATCGGCGGAAAGTTTTTCGCAAGCTTCCACCGCGGGTAAAAGGAATTGCAATTCCATGATGGTCCGGGCCGCCCTGTGAAAAAGATCCTCCCGTGTTTCCGCTTCTTTTCCCCGTATCTCCGCGGCGTCCCGTTCTTTTTTGAGCCGCTCCGATTCGGCGCGAAGAAACTCCCGCCTTTCCTTCCGGGCCGCCTGTCCCAGATAGTGGCGGCGGTACACGTCTTCCCGAATGCGGGACGCGGTGTGATTGCCGTAACTCATGCACTCTTTGGTAACGGCAAACGCGTGTTTTTTGAGATTCGATATGTCGGCGCGCATCACTTCGCCCAGCACATAATCAAGGTAAATCCGGGCGTAGGGGGAAGCGGCGCTGACCAGTTCCGCGAGGCTTCCCTTCCGTTTTGCCGCGTCCCGCATTTTTTCCAGATTGGGAAGCAGGGCCCCGCCTATGCTCCGGGGAAGGCGGTCGTAAATTTCCAGGGCCCGCTGAAACTCCGAGGGGTCCACGAGGAGGGCAAAACGCCGGGTGTTGAGCCAGCCTTCCACCGCGTCGGCCCAGGCGGGATCGTCGATCTCCGCCGTGTCCGCGAGGAACCACGCGTCTATCCCCGCTTTTTCCAGGGCGTCCCGGAGGGCCGCGGGGGCCTCGGGGTAGCGGAGCAATCCCTTTTCAAGGTCCGCCAGTTCAGAGAGGACCTCCCGCAGCGCCAGAGCCGTTTCGGTTTCGAGCCGCCGCGCCTCGTCCTTTTCCGCCCGGCTCCCGGCTTCCTCGCCCTCCACAACCCGCATGTCCGCGGCGGGGTCTTCCCCCAGAGGGCGGCCCAGAAGACTTTCACACTGGGACTTGAGGAGCAGGAACCGGTCCCGCCGGGGTTCGGCCTCCTCCAGGTTTTTTTGAAGCCGGTCTATCCGTTCCTCAATCCGCAGATAGAGGATACGGGTCTCGTTGGCCGCAAGGCTCATTTCGGTTTCCCGCTGTTCCTGTTCCCACTCGAAACGCTGCCGGTCAAGGCCGGTAATTTCCTTCTCCAGAAAACGGATCTTCTCTTCCGCTTCCCCAAGACGGCGGAGCGTATCCGACTGTTTCTGTTTCTCGAGGTCCCGTTCAATACACAGCTTGAGGTATTCCTGTTTGAGGATGAGCCCCTGGTAGTTTCGCCATTCCGCGGCCCGGCTGTTTATTTTTTTAAGGGCCTCGATCCGCAGGACCGCGCCCTGCGCCTGGCGGTCCGCTTCCTTGTAACTTTCCAGATTATCCTTCATGGCGGTAATTTCTACCGGCCTGTCTTCCAGAATATAATCGCAGACAAAACGATCCACCGACACCAGCGGGGTAAAACTTACCGACCGGGTAAAGGCTTCGAGGTACGGGTTGTATTCCGCGTAACGCCGGAACACCCCCAGCCTGACGGTAAAGTCCCGGAGGTAGAGCCGCTTGGAGTCGTAAAAGACAATGTTCTCTCCCATGCTGTCCCGGAACCGGCGGTACACCAAGGGAACCCCCAGGTTCCCCGGAATCCCCGAATTCCCCGGAACCCCAAGGTTCCCCGGTTCTCCGTCCGCCGCCCGCACCGGAACCGCCGCGACCGTTATATTATCGCCAATCCAGAAATGTTCGGTTACTTTCCCGTCGGTATAGGCTTCCACGCAAACCCCGGCCACAAAGATACTGTCCGCGTCCGGGCCGCCGGCGGCGTTCCATGAAAATTCCAGCATCACATGGGCCACCGTGTCCCCCCGGTGGTATTCGGTATCGTCGGCCCCCAGCTTGCATCGCACATAACCGGCCAGGTCCCGGCCTCCCTTGCGGTCCCCGGCGGCGGCGTTAAACCGGGCTTTACGGAGGTCCGCCGCCATGGCATACTGGATAGCGTCGATAATGGTGGACTTGCCGGAGCCGTTATCCCCCGCCAGGAGGCACCGGTTTCCAATGTCGATCACCGTATCCGCGAAATTGTGCCAGTTAACCAGCCGTATCCGTTCCAGGGTGATCATGGGGACGTTCCTGCCATGAAGGAATGGTAGCATGAACCGGAGGACTTGTGGAGGGGGATTGTGCGCGCTTGTTCCCGCTCCGGCTTTGGGGGTAAAATGAGTGTATACAGCATCCGCAAGTTTTGGGGTTAACGGCGTGAAAAAAAAATTGCGTGTAGGCATTATTGCGGGCGGCAGATCCGCGGAACATGAAGTGTCCCTTCAGTCCGCCAAAAACATACTGGACGCGCTTGACAGGGAACGCTTTGAACCCGTTCTTGTCGGCATCGATAAAAACGGCCGCTGGCTTTTGCTTGATTCCGGCAATTTTCTTCTTGACGCGGATGATCCCGCGCGCATCAGCCTGCTCCCTTCGGGGAGTCCCGCGGCGCTGCTCCATTACGCGGGGATTGTTTCGGAGGCGGGAACCCCTGCGGCCGTCGACGTGGTGTTTCCCGTGCTGCACGGCCCTTACGGCGAAGACGGAACGGTTCAGGGGCTCTTGAAGACGGCGGGCATTCCCTTTGTGGGGCCTTCGGTTCTTTCTTCCGCCGTCGGTATGGACAAGGATGTCATGAAGCGCCTGCTCCGGGACGCGGGAATTCCCATAGGAAAATTTATCGCGTTTTCTTCACATGAAAAGATCCCCTCGTTCGAAGAAGCCGCCGCGTCTTTGGGCTGTCCCGTTTTTATCAAGCCGGCCAACATGGGATCTTCGGTCGGCATTTCGAAGGTCCGTAACGGGGAAGAATACCGGGCCGCTCTTGAGGAAGCCTTCAGGTACGATACAAAAATTGTAATGGAAGAATTTATCCGGGGAAGGGAACTTGAATGCGCCGTACTGGGAAACAGGGAGCCGCTTGCCTCCCTTCCCGGCGAAGTAAAGCCCTCCGGCGATTTTTATTCCTACGGCGCCAAATATCTGGACGAAAAGGGGGCCGTTCTTGAAATCCCCGCCCGGCTTCCCGAAGAAACGGTACAGGAGGTACAGGCCCTTGCCATTAAAACCTTCAAGGTTCTCTGCTGCGAAGGACTTTCCCGCGTCGATCTTTTTCTGTGTGAAGACGAAGGCGGCGGTCTTTCTACGGTCAAGAGGCCCCGTCTTTTTGTCAACGAAATCAACACAATGCCGGGCTTTACCCGCGTCAGCATGTATCCCAAACTCTGGGAGGCAAGCGGCGTTTCCTACACGGAACTGATAAGCAGGCTCATCGATCTTGCGATGGAGCGCTTCAAGAGCGAACAGTCCCTTAAAACAAGCGCCGCCCTTTGACGCGCGGAGGCTTATCCCTTTTGAGACATCTTTTTGAACGCCTCCGCGAAGGGGTTGTACATGTCGCCGCTTTGGGAACTTTCTTCCCGGCGGTTTTCCCCGCGCGGCCTTTTGTCCGGGCGGGATGAACCCGGGGGCGTCCCTCCCGCTTTCATTCCGCTCGGGTTCGTTCCGCCCGGGTTTTTGCCGGAAGTGTTTCCGCTGTTTGTGGCTTTTTCGCCGTTTGGGTTTCCGCCAGGAGAGGCGTTCTTTTTCCGCGAAAGGCCTATGCGCCGTCTTTCCCTGTCAAGGCTGATGATGCGGAACTCAAACACGTCGCCCGCTTTAACTTCCTCCAGAGGGTCCTTTACAAAATGATCGCTCATTTCGGAAACATGAACCAGCGCGGTTTCCTTGATGCCAAGATCGACGAAGGCCCCGAAGTCAACCACGTTCTTGATCTTGCCTGTGACCATCATTCCCTCGGCAAGATCCTCAAATGATACAAGGCCCTTCTGCATGACGGGCTTGGGATACGCGTCGCGGGGATCGCGGCCGGGTTTTTTCAGCTCCTCGATAATGTCCCTGATGGTGGCGTCCCCGGCGGAGTATTTTTCCTTCCACAGGGCCGCAGAGCCGGTAACGGAGCCGCCCGCCGCCATTTCCCGCTGTATTTCGCGGGCCACAGGATAATTTTCGGGATGAACCCATGTGTTGTCCAGCGGCTCGGGGCTTTCGGGAATTTTAAGAAAACCGGCGCACTGTTCGTAACTTTTGGGCCCCATGCCGGGAATGGAGGTCATTTCGCCCCGGTTTGTGATGCGGCCCTTTTCGTCGCGGTATCCGACGATCTTCCGCGCAAGAGAACCTGAAATTCCCGACACGTATTTAAGAAGGGAAACGCTTGCGGTGTTAAGATTGACGCCGACGCTGTTTACCACGGACGAAACAACTTCGTCCAGGCTTTCGGAAAGTTTCCGCTGGTTTACGTCATGCTGATAAAGGCCGACTCCTATGGATCTGGGATCTATTTTTACAAGTTCGGCAAGCGGGTCCTGAAGGCGGCGGCCTATGGAAATCGCGCCGCGTATTGTAAGATCCAGACTGGGAAATTCTTCGCGCGCAATATCGCTTGCCGAATAGACCGACGCGCCGTCCTCATCGACAACGGTATAGAAGACTTCAAGGTTGTGCTCTTTTATGAGGCCCGCGATGATCTCCTCTACTTCCCGGCTTCCCGTACCGTTTCCAACGGCGACAAGCTGGACGTCGTATTTCTTTATGCCTTCAAGGATGAGGCGTCTGGCCTCTTCGACACGGTTATTGTAGATGACAATATTCCCGAGGTACTTGCCCGTATCGTCAAGAAAGGCGCATTTTGATCCTGTCCTGATCCCCGGATCTATGCCCAGCACGCGGCGTCCCTTTATGGGCTGCTGCATGAGGAGGTTTTTGATGTTGCGGCTGAATACCGAAATGCCGTGATCATCGGCGGCGTCGCTTTGATCCCCCCGTATTTCGCGGATTACCGCGGGGGAAAGAAGCCTTTTAAGCCCGTCTTCAACCGCCGTCCTGTGGTAATCGTTGTAAAGCTCATAACGCCCCTGCAGCATTTGCGCGGCGGCGTTTTCGTCCACATCAATGGTTGTTTCAAGCGCGCCTTCGCGTTCTCCCCGGTTTATGGCAAGTATGCGGTGGGGCTTTATGCGGGAAAGCGCCTCCGTGTAATCCCAGTACATCTTGTAGGTGGAAGCGTTTTTTGTTTCTTCGTCTCCCTTTCCCTTTACAACGACGCGGCCGTCTTTAAGGTAGAACGCCTTGACGGAAGAACGGTTGCCCGAATCCAGGGAAACTTCTTCGGCGATTATGTCCATTGCGCCTTGCAGGGCTTCGTCAACGGACTGTGGCCCCCGCGCGGCGTCTTCGGTATCCGCCGCGTCCGTCCTTACGAAACCGGCGGCCATCTTTCTTAAAGGTTCCGCTTCAAGTTTTTTCATCGCTTCGGCCAGCGGGCCAAGCCCCATCTCCGCGGCCAGCATGGCGCGCGTCTTCCTTTTCTTTTTGTAGGGGGCATACATATCTTCAAGTTCAGCGGGGGCGGCGGCCTTCATGATGTTTTCATAGAGGCTTCCTGAGAGTTTGCCCTGTCCGAAAATGGCCCGGATAATTTCAATCCGCCTCTCTTCAAGGTTCTTCCCGGCGTTGTAACGGTGCTCTATATCGCGGATTTGTACCTCGTCAAGCCCGCCTGTTTTCTCCTTGCGGTAGCGGGCAATAAAGGGAACGGTGCATCCTTCGGCAAGAAGATCCGCGACGGCCGCGGCCTGTCCCTGACTTGTCCTGAGTTCCAGCGAAATCTTTTTTAAAAGGGCAGCCCCGTCAACCGCGAGGCCGCCGATAAATTCTTCGGTAAATTCCATGCCGTAAAAACTTCCCTGTTTCCTAAAAATCCGCGGCGTCGGGGTCCTGGGATGTCCCCGCCACGCCCTTGAGCGCGGCAATGGCTTTTACGTCCGCCGCGGAAATTTCAAAATCAAAGACCCTGGCGTTTTCCCTGATGCGCTCGGGCGTTATCGATTTTGGCAGCGGCAGATACTCCCGCTGGAGGCTCCAGCGTATGCAGACCTGCGCGATGGTTCTCTTGTATTTTTCCGCGTACTTTTTAATCTCGGCCGACTCGAAAATTTTGCCGACGCCCAGTGGGCTATAGGCTTCAAGCAGTATGTTTTTTTTGCGGCAGTAAGCGGCGGTTTCATCCTGTGTATCGCCGGGGCACAGGCGGATCTGGTTAACCATGGGGGCAACAGACGCGGTTTCAAGAATCGCGTCTATGTGGTGGCCGCGGAAATTGCTTACCCCTATGGCGCGGATTTTCCCCGCCTTGTGCAATTCCTCAAACGCCTTCCATGTTCCGGCGTTCGCCCCCTTCCAGTCCTTCCTGAACCTGACAGGATTCGGCCAGTGGATAAGGTACAGATCAAGATAGTCAAGGCCAAGTTTTTTCATGCTTGCATCGAAGGCCCTGAGGGTATTCTCATAACCGTGTTCGTCGTTCCACAACTTGGTAGTAATGAAAAGCTCCTTCCGGGGAACGCCGCTTTCCCGGATGGCCGCGCCAACGCTTTCCTCGTTGCCGTATATGGCCGCGGTATCAACGTGACGGTAGCCGGCCGCGAGGGCGGCTTTTACCGATTCGACGGCGATCTTTCCGTCGGGGGTCTGCCAGGTTCCGAAACCCACGCAGGGAATCTCCACGCCGTTTGAAAGCTTGTAGCAATCTGTTAGTGACTTCACAGTATGCCTCCTTAAATGAAATGCCGTATATTTTTATCTTCCTGAAACACGTTGAGCCGCGCCACGGCATAGGAGCCGAGGGAACAGATCATCACGTCCAGAAAAGCGCCGACCGCGGTAAGGTAAAACGCCAGGGATTTAAGAAAAAGATAACCAGTCTCAAGAACGCTGCCGTACCCCATGCAGAGGACAGCCAGCGCAATGTAGGCGCCCTCTCCGGGGTGGCGCGCCAGAAAAAAGGAGATGATAAAGGCGCGGAAGAATATGAGCAGAATATCGGCCAGCGCTATATCCAGGCTGGAGTAGGATTTTGTTATCACGATAAAAGCCGAGGCGGCAACCATGGCGCTGCCGGCCCGGCCGAAGGTGGTAAAGAGGGTAAGTGTAACGGCGCTGGATCTGCGGCGTATTCCCAGATTTTCTTTTAGATGCCGTTGCAGCACCGGAAAGGTAAAGTTGATGTCGCCGGAAAAGAAAGCCGCCACCGCCGGGCCAAGGGAGCCGTACAGCACCGCCCAGGGGTTGACTTTCGGTTTTAGAAGATAGAGGAACAG
>JAISEB010000271.1 GCA_031264395.1 Treponema sp.
TACAAAAAACGCGCCGTTTACGCCGCGGCCAGGGCCATGGCGGAAGGCCGCCTGGCGGGAGAGACGGTGTAAAATCCCGCCGCTTTTTCCCGAATTTAAAGGGGCTCCAGGCGGAGGAATTGACGTTCGAAGGCTTTTTTTATACACTACGAATATGGAAGAGCGGATTTTGGGAAGAACCGGCTGCAAGGCGGGCGTGTTTGCCTTTGGGGGCATTGCTGTCCGGGATACGGTTCAGGCGGAAGCGGATCGCGCCGTCGCCGAGGCTGTGGAACGGGGCGTCAACTATTTTGACGTCGCGCCTTCCTACGGCAACGCCCAGAACATACTGGGGCCCGCCCTGAAGCCGTACCGGAACGGTGTGTACCTTGCCTGCAAGACCGAAGGCCGTACCAGAGAGGCGGCCCGCGCCGATCTGGAAAACAGCCTCCGTCTGCTTCACACCGATCATTTTAATGTTTACCAGCTTCACGGCGTCCCGCCTGAAGACGCGGAGCGTGTCACGGGACCGGGCGGCGCCCTTGAAGCCCTGATCGAGGCAAAGGAAAAAGGGCTCATTCTCAACATAGGCTTTTCGACGCATTACGATTCTGTCGCCCTTAAACTCATGGACGCCTTTGATTTTGACACGATCCTCTTTCCGGTAAACTGGGCCTGCGGCATACGGGACGGCCTTGGGGAAGCGGCCCTGAAAAAGGCGGCGGAGCGGAACATGGGGCGCATCGCCATCAAGGCGCTTGCCGGCCGGGCCAAAGAAGCTTCGGACGACGGGTATTCCAAATGCTGGTACCGGCCCATTTTTGACGATCCCGTTCTTGCGGATCTTGCCCTGCGTTACACCCTTTCAAAAGACGTGCACACCGCGGTGAGTCCCGGTGATGTTCGCATGTTACGGCTTGGACTTTCCATCGTTGAAAAATACGGAGGAAAGCCGCCGCCCCTTTCGTCCGGGGAATTTGAACAGCTCAAAAAACGCGCCCTGGAAACGGACCGGACGATCTTCGCCCCGGTTGCCTGATGCCTTCCGGCGAACCTGTCCTGTCCCCCGTACATTCCGGCGGGACGGAGCAGGACATTGGAATAAAATACCTCGGACTCCTGCTTGAAAACAGTCCCGGCGCGGCCATCTTTCTTGACGGGGAAGGCCGCTTTGTCTACTGTTCCCGCGCCTTCCTCAACCTTGCGGGAGAAAAAGATTACGCCGCCGTAAAGGGGCGGAAATTCGACGACGTTTACAGGGCCTTCGGCGATGAGGAATTCATAAGGCAGTCGCGGGAAGATTTCGGCCGCGCCATTTCTGGACACAGGACGGTTACGGCCGGCGTCAGCCTCGGCTTTTCGGGCAGGGGCAATTTCCGCAGTTATTCCATCAACTCAACCCCCGTAATGAACGGGGAGGGCGGCTGCGACGGTGTCCTTGTAATTTACAACGACATTACCGAACTTTTGCGCACCGAGGAGGACGAGCGTATCCGCGTCATGTTCGACACCACTCCCCTTGCCTGTACCTTCTGGGATGAAGACGGGAACCTTACGGACTGTAATGTCGCCGCGCTTAATCTTTTCAAGGTCGCCGCCAAGGAGGAATTCTGCAGCCGCTTTGACGATTTTTCCGCCGAGACGCAGGCGGACGGCAGCCTGAGCCGCCTTAAAATACGCGAGAATTACCGGGACACGCTTAAAAAGGGCATCCTGAAATTCCACTGGCTTCACCGCACGTCAGGCGGCGAATGGTTTCCCTGTTTTGTCACCCTTGTCCGCGTTGCCTTCGGCGACGGCTGGCGCGTCGTGGGTTACACAAGGGATCTCCGTGAAATGCGGGAGCTTGAAGACAAGGAACGCGAGGCGAATGAAAGGGCCCGCGAACTTGAGGTGCAGACTATGGCCGCGAAGGTTGCCAGCGAGGCGAAGAGCCGTTTCCTTGCGTCCATGAGCCACGAGATACGCACCCCCATGAACGCCATCATAGGAATGAGCGATCTCATGCGCACCGACAACCTTGACGAGACCCAGCGGAATTTTTTCAGCGACATAAAAAAAATGTCCAGAGCCCTTTTGCAGATCATCAACGACATACTGGACATCTCGAAGATCGAGGCGGGGAAGATGGAACTCTTCCCGGTGCATTTCAGCCTTCCCGAACTTTGCGACAACCTTTATTCCATAAGCCGTTTTACCGCGGAAGCCAAAGATCTGGAATTCCGCTATTCTTTTGCCCCCGGCGTTCCCCATGTCATATATGGCGACGATGTCAGAATACGGCAGATACTTACCAACATCCTCAACAACGCGATCAAATACACAAAGGAAGGTTATGTCGAATTTGCCGTTTCGCGCGCCCGCGAAAACGGAAAGGACCTTCTCCTTTTTTCGGTTAAGGACACGGGCATAGGGATCAAAAAGGAAGATTTTTCCCGGCTCTTCGGAAATTTTGAACGGTTCGACGGCAGGGCCAACCGGGGAATAGTAGGGACAGGCCTGGGCCTTTCCATAACCCGGAATCTCCTTTCCATGATGAACGGGAAAATAGATTTTTCAAGCGAATACGGAAAGGGTTCCGTTTTTACCGTCAGCATTCCTCTTGTCGAGGGAGACGCGGACAAGGTGGAGCAGAAGGTCCTCCATTCCAGGGTCATTGCCTCGGAGGAGACGCGGGTCCTCGTTGTTGACGACAGCCGCATTAACCTCCGGGTTGCCCTGGCTTTCCTTTCGACCCACAACATACACGCCGAAGCCGCCGGGGACGGAAAAGAAGCGGTTGCCATGGCGGCCGGGAAAAAATGGGACATCATCTTCATGGATCACATGATGCCCGGCATGGACGGCATGGAGGCGGCGCGGCTCATCAGAGAAAAGGACCCCGCCGTGCCCATCATTGCCCTTACCGCCAACGTCGCCGCGGGCGTCCGGGAAGAATTTATTGAGGCCGGCATGAACGATATGATAGCAAAGCCCATAGACGCCGTGGACCTTAATCTGAAGCTTGCCAAATGGCTCAGGCCCGAACGGATAATCCGCTTTGAGGATGTTCCCTCCCGGAAACAAAGCGGGAAAGATCCCTCCGGTTCAAAGGGAACTGGAAGCGTTTCCGGCGGGGAGGCGGCCCGCCGTGAACACGGAGCGCCTCTTCCTGAAGCCGTACTGGATCGTGAAGAGGGGCTTGAAAGATACGGCGGGGACGGCGCCTTCTACGAAAGGCTCTGCGGCAGTTTTGTTTCCGATCACGGCGGCGACTGTGAAAAGATAAGGGCCGCCGTCCTTGCCGGGAACATCCCCGAGGCTCACCGGCTGGCCCATACGCTCAAGGGGACCGCCGCCCTCATAGGCGCCCGCGCCGCGCGCCGCGCCGCCGGAAATCTCGAGGCGGTTTTTTCGGGCATGAAAGACGGGGAGGGGCCCGGAGACGGAGATCCCGCCGCGCCGCCGCTTGAGGAACTGGAGACGGCGATGAAAAACCTCCTTGACGAACTGGGCCCCCGGCGGGAGGCGGGCGGGCATGAGGATTCGGCCGGGGAGGGCATACCCGCGCTTTCCTCGGGCGCGCTCATTCAAAAACTGGAGCCCCTCCTCAGATCGGGAAACACCGCGAGCCTGGAACTCATTCCCGACATACGGAAGACTTTCGCACTGGACATGGAAGCGGCGCTTCTTGTAAAACAAATAGAAGACTTTGATTTTATTGCCGCCTATGGAACCCTCGGGAAACTGCGGCGTTTTGAAAAGGAAGACTGATCATGGAACAGGACAAGTACAGCATACTCGTAGTGGACGATGAAAAATCAAGCCTTCTTGTACTGAGCACAATTCTTTCGCCCTTCTATAACGTCTTTACCGCGAAGTCCTGGGAAGAAACCCTGATCCGCGTACAGGAAGATCCCCCCGATCTTGTCCTCATGGACATTGTCATGCCGGGAATTGACGGTTTTGAAGTGCTCAGGCGGCTCAAGGAAAATCCCGATACCCGGGGCATTCCGGTTATTATCATCACCGGACTTGACAGCGAGGCAAATGAGGAAAAGGGCTTTCTTCTGGGCGCGGTCGATTATATCACCAAACCCTTCAAGAACCCCATCGTCCTTGCCAGAGTCAATACCCACATTCAGATTGTGCGCCAGATGAGGATGATAGAAAGGCTCGGTCTCATTGATCCCCTGACCAACATCCCCAACCGCCGCTGTTTTGACGATCATCTGGGCGTGGAATGGCGGCGGGCCGTCCGGGAAAAGAGATCCCTTTCATTTTTGATGATGGATATTGATAAATTCAAGGACTACAACGATACCTACGGGCACCCCCAGGGCGACGTTCTCCTTAAAACCCTCGCGCTCATTTTTACCGCTTCCGCGCGCCGTCCTGGGGATCTTTCCGCCAGGATTGGGGGTGAGGAATTCGGCGTTCTTCTTCCCGATACGGCCCTGAAATCGGCCCTGGAAATAGCGGAAGAGATACGCTCCAGAGTGGAAGCCGCCCGCATCATTGCCCCGGACGGAAAAACGGAGACTCATATCACAATTAGTATAGGGGTGGTATCTGAGATACCGGGGGTTGATAACATTCCGGCGGATTTTATTTCAAGGGCCGACAAGCTTCTCTACGCCGCCAAGGCAGGCGGCCGGAACCGCGTGTGTTCACAGCTTGACGAAGTGTGAACGGTTACGCCGTTTCAAGAAATTCCCGCAAGGACGCGCTGAGGCGGGGATGACGGAGGCGCCGGAGAGCTTTCTCTTTAATCTGTCTGACGCGCTCCCGGCTGATATTAAAAAAGGCGCCTGTTTCTTCCAGCGTCAAAGAGACGCCGGTGTCAAAGCCGGAAAGCATCCTGAGTATGGCCGCTTCGCGGGGAGGAAGCGCTTCAAGCGCCTTTTCAAGACGCTCGCGCATCACCGCGGAAACTGCCAGGGCTTCCGGGTCTTCGGCGTTTTTATCGGCGATAAAATCGCCCGGAACAGCGTCATCTTCTTCTCCGGCGGGCGTTTCGAGGGAAACCGGCGGCAGAGACGCGGTTTTTATGAGACACAGTTTTTTCTCGTCCCATCCCAGACGCTCCGCGAGCTCTTCATCATGGGGCTCACGGCCAAAAGTCTGGACAAAATCACGTGCTTCATTCCGCATTTTGTTTACCAGAGCTATGGTATGGGAGGGCAGACGGATGATGCGTGCATGGTTCTGAATTGAACGGATTATGGCCTGCCTGATCCACCACACAGCGTAGGTGGAAAATTTGTAACCGCGCTTATGGTCAAACTTTTCGACAGCCCGCATAAGGCCAACACTGCCTTCCTGGATTAAATCGAACCAGGAAGCGCCGCCTGAAGTATATTTCCTGGCGATTGACGCCACAAGGCGCAGATTCGCGTTGATTACCTGATCTGTGGCGCGTTTCAATTCGGCTTTACTTTTTTCCGGGGCGGCGTTCTTTTTGATTGCTTCGATCTGTGTAAAGAGTTCCGTTTCCTCTTTTTCGGAGAGGAGCGGCGTTTTACCAATATCACGCATATAGAGGGCCTCAGTGCCGGCGCTTGTATATGTATTCATAACTCTCCTTTATTTTACGCTGAACCCGACAGGCCGCGATTCTTTTTCGATGGTTTCTTCTTCGCAGAAGGAACAAAGTCCGTTGAGGGTAATCTCCGCCCCGGTAAGAATTGATGAAACCGTCTGCCTGCGGGCGATGTTTTCTATCTGGCCGCCGGAAAAGTTATATTTTTTTGCCAGGGCCCAGGCGGTATTCTCGTCAAGTTCGGGAATGATGGATCGCCATATCGCTTTTTTCGCTTCCAGATCAGGTTTTTCAAACTCAATCTTGTAGAGGAAACGGCGCTCAAAAGCCTTGTCGAGGTTTTGGGTCATGTTGGTTGTGGCGATAAGGATGCCGTCGAGGGTTTCCATTTCTTCAAGGATGATGTTCTGGATGGCATTTTCCATTTGGGTAACCGTTGGGTTAGTATTGCCTATGTTCTGCCGTTTGCTTAAAACCTGGTCGGCCTCGTTCAGTAAAAGGATAGGCGTGGTTTTAGAGCTTTTCACCAGAGACCTGTAGGAGGCAAAGAACTCCTTTGTATTTTTTTCGCTTTCACCGACATAACACTCCTTGATTGCGGTTACGTCGAGATACATAATATCCCG
>JAISEB010000275.1 GCA_031264395.1 Treponema sp.
CCGTGTCGTCCGGCGAAAACTGGATGTTGTTCAGGGAGATGGCAACCCCTTCCTCCACCACCCGGACCGTGGTATCCGCCACCCTGCCGGTTTCCAGTTCCGCCCGGATCTCCTCCGCCAGTTGTTCCCGCCGTTCCTGTATCCTGTCTTCGGTCCTTTCCACAGGCGGGGCCGCCGGTTCCGGTTCCGGTGCTGGTTCCGGTTTCGCGGCCTCATCCGGTTCCCCGTCCCCCCGGTAATCAAGGACCCTGCCGAGGATTTGCAAAAGCCGTTCCCCCGAAACCTTCAGGGCCGGGTCCCGCGGGCCCGGTATAAGCCCCAGATAGTCAAGCTGCCTGAAGGCGTACCGGGGCCCCGGAAACAGCGCGTACAGTACGGAACCTTTTATTGAAAATGACTGCATAATAAGGAACGAAAGGCCCCCCAGATTGACGGGGCCGTCCGCCGCCGCCCCTTTGGGAAGCCACCCGTTTTCCCGCGCCAGGGCAAAAGCCGCCGGGGCGGCGCTGTGTTCTCCCGGCGCTCCCGATGCGGGAAGCACAAAGCGGCAGGCCTGGCTCCAGGTAATTTCCCGGCTCTCCAGCAGCCCGTCCATCTCCGCCGCGGTCTGCCCGTGGAGAAGGCCCCCCGGAAACAATACGAACAGGGCGGGTAAAAACACAAAAGCCATGCTGAATTTCATATATACCCCTCCTTGCAAACGGGACGGCGTAACAAAGAAACCGGCCCGGACAGCGCGCCTCCGGGAAAATAGCCAAGGGAAAAAATCGGAAAACTAAGAATTAACGAAAAAAGATGAGTATTATTGGGGGGGGGGGGGAGCAAAAACCGTGCCAACCGCAACGATCCGGGGCACAAATTCAAAGATTTTTTTCACATCTACGGCAAGGCGCGCCGCTTTTTTCATAACAATAGTATACCACACATTGCGGTTTTTGTGTACAGAGAAAGGACCGCCTTCAGCAATCCCGAATTCAAACCAACCACGGACGACACAGACGACACGGACAAAATACACATTTGAAACTAAAAAAGTCCGTCCTGTCCGCGAAGTCCGTGGTTTTTTTTCTCCTCTTTTTCTTCGACTTCTTCGACCTTGCGGTTAAAACTTCTTCCAGAGCTTCCCCCCTATTATTTTTTCCGGTTTTTCTTTAAAATTTCCTTTGATAACAAGAAATCCCTGCCGATAAAGAAGGGTGTATCTGTATTCAGGGATGAAGACAGAAAATTCCGGCTTTTGAACAGGGAGGGGGTTATTTTGGCATACACGAACGGATTATCGGCCTACCGCGAAACAAGGGTCAAAACGGCAAGCCAGGGGCAGCTTATCATCATGCTCTACGATGAGGCGATAAAAACCCTGGACAGGGGGCTTGAACTCTTGGGGGCGAACGGATCAAAGAAAGATCCCGGCAAAATCGAAGACATCAACAAGTGTATACTCAAGGCGCAGGAAATTATTACGGAACTCACCGTATCCCTGGACTTTGAACAGGGGGGAGACATTGCGAAAAACCTTTTTGCCCTGTATACATGGTTCAACAAGGAGCTTTTGGAGGCCAATATCAACAGGAACACGCAGCAGATTACGGTTATACGGAACATGATAAACGAACTGCGGGACGCCTGGAGCGAGATCGTGTCCAGAAATCCCGCCGAAACTTCATATAAAGAGGTAAACGGCGTCAACATTGCCGGCTGACGGTTTGCCGCGCTTCGCGCATAAAACCTGTACATACAACAGGCTCCTTGGGAGGGGATATGGCGGTAGTTACTGAAGAAAGAAGACCGGATGCCAGGGACATTGATCCCGGGGAACTGGAACAGCGGGTGCTTGTCCTGCGGCGTTTCAGGACGCTTTTGCAGGAACAGCGGGATCGTTTCCGCTCGTACCTTGACGTACTGGACAGGCAGAAGGACGTTATTGAAACCGGCACGGCGGGGGAACTGCTTGCCCATGTTGAGCTTGAAGAGAAGATAGTCGCGGATATTTTTTCCATTCAGAAGGTTATCAACCCGCTGGAAGACATGTACCGCTCCATAAAGCGCGAAGGCGGGCAGCGGGCCGGCAGGGAAGACGACGTGCCGGATCTCAAGGCCGCGCTGGAAGATCTGAAAAGCGAGGCGCTGATCCGTTCAAGCAGAAACAGGGAACTCCTTTCCCGGCGCATGCTGGAACTCCGGTCCGAAATTAAATCCCTCCGGAGCAACCCCTACGCCGCCGCAAAACCGGCCTTTTCCGACATAAACACCGCGTCTTTTATCGACATTAAAGGTTGAACTTGTTTCAACCCGGTTGGCGCGAACCTTCGGTTCGATGGGCCCCGGTTCGAAAGTCCGGTTTAATCAGGATTTCGTAAACACAACCTCCCAGGCGGCGCCGTAGCCAAGCCCGTAGGCGGCGGAACAATTCCCCTCCGCCACGGCCATGGCGATATTCATGAGTTCGTTGTTGTATATAACAGGCTTCCCTTTTTCGGCGTACCCGAAGGATTTGGCGAAGAGTACGTTTTCGTCAAAGACAACTTTTCCGCCGTGCAGTATGATAACGCGCAGCGTGTCGCCGTATGAGAAACCGGCCTCCGTAAACATCGCAAGCGGTATGTTTGTCCACATGTTGCCGAAATTCGGATCGTCTATCTCGAATATGCCCCGCACCTCGCGGTTTTCCGCCGGCCCCGTCATGGAAGGCTCAATGATGGGGAGCCGTTTGATGTCGTCCACGGAATAGGCGGGCCCTGTTTCCTCAAACGTGATGATCCCGGAGGCAAGCCGTGCGGCGCAATAGCCGAAGAGGTCCCTCCCGTGAAAAACCGAAACGCCCCGTGTGCCGTCAAGGCGGTTTACACGCTCGTCGATTTCCCGTATTTCCGCAATGCCGATCTTCGCCGCCGTATGGGTAAGGCTGCCGTTGTCCGGGGTAACGACGGTATAGCCGTTCGTGGTTCTGGCGGCCGCGGCCCTGCGCCCCGTTCCCACGCCCGGGTCCACCACGGAAACAAATATCGTTCCCTTTGGCCAGAATTCCATGCTCTGGTACAGCCTGTACGAGGCGCTCCAGATGTCGAACTTCGGCAGTTCATGGCTGCCGTCGAAGATCTCAAGGTCGCGGTCTACGGTCTTGACCACGCCGTACATCGCCGAGACCGCCCCTTCCTTGTAGGTAAAGTCGGTCTGAAAAACCAGAATCGGTTTTCTGTTCATGTTCCCTTCCTTCTTTATAAAGTCTATTATACAAACGGATTGAAAAACCGGCTGTGATTGACAAACACGGAGATCAGAATGGAGGCCGCGAAAATCGCCGCGGAGATTGCGATGGCCGCCCAGTCAACCCGGCTGAACGCGCCGCGCGAATACCATGTCCGCGTCTTCTTTTTTCCGAATCCCCGCAGATCCATCGCGTTGCTGATGCCTTCAATGCGGTCCATCGTGGAAAGGATCAGCGGGATTATGATGAGGAGCGCGTTTTTGAAACGGCGGGAGAGCTTTGCCTTTTTGCTCATGTCCAGCCCCCGCGCCTGCTGCGCCATGCTGATGTCGTTGTAGGTCCGCTGTATGTCGGGGAAGTACCGCAGCGTAAGGGCTACCGCGTAGGCCGCCTTGTAGTGCACCTTGACGCCGTTGAGCGCCGACGCGAATTCGCTGGGATTCGTGGTAAAAAGAAAAATGATGCCCAGCGGAATCACCGAGGCGTACTTCATTGTTTTTGTGCCCTGGTAAAGAAGCTGCTCCAGCGTAAAGGTGTAGCTGCCGTAGATGCGCAGGAATTCGTGATGTGTTCCGTATATCATGGGCCCCTGCTCCGGCGAAAAGAGATAGGACAGGATGAAATTGAACACGAGGAATACCGCCACGTAAATGACCATCGTCCTGATCTGCGAATACCGTATCCGCGATACGCGGAACGCCCACAGCGAAAAGGCCATGACGCCCAGAATAACCCTTATGTCGAATGAAAACATCACCGTAAAACTGAGCAGGAGAAAGCATATGAATTTTGAAAGTCCGCTCATGCGGTGAACGGGCGTATCCAGGCGGCTGTAGGAAAATATTCGTATCTTCACTGCCGTCCCGCCCCCGGCTCGTAATCAATAAAAGCCTGCACAAATTCCGCCTCGTTTTCGATTCCCGCCTTCTGCGCCAGCGTGTACAGCGACGTTTCCCTGAGGTTCGCCTTTCGTATTACTTCGCCGTCCGTAAGAATGCTGCTGGCGGGCGCGTCGGAAACCAGCGCGCCGTCTGAGAGCACAATCGCACGCGGCGTATATTCAAGCATCAGGTGCATGTCGTGGGTAATGAGGATCACGGTAACGCCGCGCCTGTTCAGCGTTTTAAGGAAGTCCATGAATTCGGAATAGTGGCGGTAATCCTGTCCCGCAGTGGGCTCGTCCAGAATAAGTACGCGCGGCTCAAGAACAAGTATGGACGCGACGGTGACCCGCTTCTTCTGCCCGAAACTGAGCGCGGAAACGGGCCAGCCGGCAAAGGGCGCAAGGCCGCAGATTTCAAGCGTTTTCGCGATACGCTTTTCCCTTTCCGCCTCGCCCGCGCCGCGCAGTTTGAGCCCAAGGCCCACTTCATCCCGTATCATCGTTTCGGATATCATCTGATTCGGATTCTGCATGACAAAGCCTATGTACTCCGCCCGTTCCCGTATCGTCTCGTCCCTGATGTCCCTGCCCCCGAAAAAAATGCTTCCCGAAGAAGGAACCTCAAAACCGCAGAGAAGCCTTGCCAGCGTTGATTTTCCCGCGCCGTTTCTTCCTATAATCGAAACCATCTCCCCTTCGCCTATATCGAAACTGACGTCGCGGAGAACTTCCCTGCCCGGTTCATACGAGAACGACAGATGTTCGATTGAAAGGATGTTTTTGGGGGAAGGCGGCCGCTCCTTCTTTTTCGCCCCGGTGAACCATTTTCGAAGCGGCGCCCCGGCGGCGTCCATATCAAGGGTGCCGATGTAGCCGGGGCGTATTTCGGGCCTTACGTCCACGCCCGCGTATCCAAGGGCGGTGATGTAAAGCGGCTCCCGTATGCCGTTCTCTTTGAGTATGCCGGAGCTGAGCAGGTGATCGCTGTCCATGTCGGCGGCTATGCGGCCGCCCGAGATGGTGATGATGCGGTCGACATGCCTGTGGAGCACGTCTTCCAGCCGGTGTTCTATGATGATGATGGTCTTGCCCGTTTCGGCGTGGATCTCGTCGATAAGTTCAATCGCCGTTTTTCCTGTTGCAGGATCAAGATTCGCCAGCGGCTCGTCGAAAACAAGAATCTCCGCGCCGCCCGTCATGACTCCCGCCAAGGAGGTCCGCTGTTTCTGTCCCCCCGAAAGCTCAAAGGGCGAGGAATCAAGCAGCCTGTCCATGTCCACCATCGCGGCGGCCTTTGCCACACGCCTGTGCATTTCGTCTACGGCTACCGCGTCGTTTTCAAGCGAAAAGGCAATATCCTCGCCCACGGTAAGGCCGACAAACTGGCTGTCGCTGTCCTGCAGCACCGTCCCTACCTGTTTTGAAAGTTCAAAGATATTCAGGGCGGCGGCGCTTCTGCCGCCGATAAAAAGAGCGCCGCTTGTTTTTCCCCTGTATGAAAAAGGGATAAGGCCGTTGAGGCAGCGGCCGAGCGTACTCTTGCCGCTGCCGCTTGCCCCGATTATCAGGATCTTTTCGCCGGGCGCAATATCCAGCTGTATGTCATGCAGCGTATTTTCCGCCTGGCTGAAATACCGGAACGTGAAATTGCTGAAACTGATAACGGGGCCGGCAGTTTGCCGCGCTTCGTGCATACAATCCCGAAAAATCGCCGCAAGTTCCCGCGGTTTTTCAGGCGGCCTTTTTCAGACTGCCTTCCTTGGCGCGCGTTGCCGCGTAGATGCTGAGGAGCACGGAACCGATGACGGCGCAGCTGGCGGAATTCATCACAAAGGCAATGGCGCCCTGGGTAAACACAAGATTGACGGGCTCCTTGTATATCAGGATGTCAAGCGCCGGGGCAACCACAATCCACGCGACGGCGTTTCCCGCTATCTGGATGACATTGAACAGTACAATGCTCTTCCAGCTGAAATGCCCTTCTTTGATCCTCAGGAATTTGTACGAGACGCCGTAGATGAATCCGGAGACGCCGCTCGCGACGACCCAGCTCCACCAGGGCGAACCGTACTGGACGGCGTCGCTTATGGCGTGCCCTATAAAGGCGATAAGCGCCCCGGCAACGGGGCCGAACAGCGCGCCGAAGAAACCCGCGATGCCGTAGGCCGTCTGGAAACTGGTTTCCGGCACGGGCGAAGGCACCTTGACGAACATAAAGAGAAGCGTGAATATCGCCGCCCCCAGGCCAATGGCCACGATTGTTATCGTGCTGAATTCAAACAGTTTTTTCTTTTCAACTGTTTCACTACCGTTACTCATATACACCTCCGTTTTGGGCATTTTCCCTTTGGAAAATCTTTTCCTCCGGGTAATCTTTCCCACTGGTACTATAGTACCCTCCGGCGCGGTTTGACAATCCCCGTAAATACGGTAAAATTGTTACGGAGGATTTTATGCCGGGAAACAAAGAGGCGCTTTACCTTATCGACGCTTATGGTCTTATATACCGTTCGTACTTCGCCTTTCTTTCCCGTCCCTTAAGGAACGCCGCCGGACGGAATGTGTCGGCGCTGTTTGGCTTTTCAAGGACCCTCATAAGCCTCCTCTGCGAAGGGGCCCCCGCCTTTGACGGCAAGGGAAAGCTTCTTGCGGAGAAGCAAAAGCCCAAACGGCTTGCGGCGGTTTTCGATTCCCGGACGCCGACCTTCAGGCATAAAATGTACGCCGAATACAAGGCGACAAGGCAGAAAGCCCCCGAGGACCTTCATGAACAGGTTCCCCTTGTGGAAGAAGTCCTTAACGCGCTGGGCGTTCCCGTTCTGCGTGTCGACGGTTACGAGGCTGACGACATTATCGCCACGCTGGCGGGAATGGCCCGGGCCGAAGGGCGCCGGTGCTACATCATCTCGTCGGACAAGGATCTGTTGCAGCTTGTGGGCGGGGGCGCCTGGGAACTGCGGCCCGCCAAAGCGGTCAAGGCGGGCCAGGGGGGAGATCCCCCTTCCGAAACGCCGTCGGGCACGGTGGGGGGCTTTCCCTTTGAACTTGTGGGGTCTGAGGAAGTCAAGCGCGAATGGCAGGTTGCCCCGGAAAAGATGCTTGACCTCCTTTCGCTCACGGGCGACAGTTCCGACAACGTTCCCGGCGTCAGGGGCATAGGAGAAAAAACCGCGGTCAAGCTCATGGCCCGTTACGGATCGCTTGACGGGATCTACGAAAATCTCGCAGGTATTGAAGGCTCCACGGGAAAGAAGCTGGCCGAAGGAAAAAAAGACGCCTTTTTTTCGCGGGATCTTATCAGGCTGGAAAACAAGGTTCCCCTTCCCCTTGCGGGCATTGAGGAACTTTCCGTGGAAAACATTGACCGCGCGGGAGGGGCCGCGGTTTTGATGCGCGAAGGAATACGGCAGGCCGCCCGCACCCTTGATCCCCAGATAAAGGACGCTTCTTCCGCCCCGCCCGTAACGTCGTCTCCCGGAGACGCCGCTTCCCCGGAGGGCCCAAAGGCCGGTGACAGGCCCGCCATGCCGCCGCCGCCTTCCTCTCTTCTGGGAGAAGGGGTTTACCGCGTTGTTTCCGGCATGAAGGATCTTGAAAAGATCTTTGCCCTGGCGAAAAAACAAAAGTTCCTCGCGCTTGATTTTGAGACCGATTCCCTTGACGCCTGGAATTCCCGTCCCATAGGGATCTCGTTCTCGCTGAAACCGAAGGAGGCGTTTTACGCGCCGGTGGCTGCGCACGGCCTTCCCTTTCCCGGCGCGGCAACGGAAAACGCCGGAACGAAAAACACCGGGGCGAAAAGCGCGGCAAAGGAAGGCGGCGCGAAAGACGGTTTTCTTGATCCCGCGGAGGTCCGTTCCCTTCTTGCCCCGCTGCTTGACGATACGTCCATGACAATTGCCGCCCACAACGCCAAATACGACTACAAGGTAAGCCGGGGCTGGGGCATTCCTGAGTGGAAGTGCCGCATATGGGACACCATGGTCGCCGCCTGGGTAGATGATCCTGAGCGGAACAACTATTCCCTTGATTCACTTGCCGGCCATCATTTCGATTATAGTCCCGTTGCCTATAACGACGTTGTTCCCAAAGGCGGAACCTTCGACATGGTGGATCTGGAAACCGCCTGCCGCTATTCGGCGGAAGACGCGGATCTTACCGTGCGCCTCAAGGAGTACCTGGAGCCCCGGTTAAAAGAGACCGGATCGCTTTCACTCTTTTTGAATATGGAAATGCCGCTGCTTCCCATTCTTGCCGAAATGGAAGGAGCGGGAATAAGGATAGAAAGCGCCAGGCTCAAAAGTTACGGGAAGGAGATGTTTGATGAAATGAACCGCGTTCAGGCGGAAGCCTGGAAAACGGTGGGCCATGAATTTAATCTTGGTTCCCCCAAACAGCTGCAGGAAGTGCTCTTCAGGGAACGGAAGCTCAGGCCGGGAAGAAAGACCAAAACAGGCTATTCAACCGACGTTGACGTTCTTGAGGATCTTGCCCGCGAAGATCCTGTCCCGGCCCTTATCCTCCGGCACCGGACTCTGGCGAAACTCAGGTCAACGTATGTGGACGCCCTTGTAGATACCGCCGACAGGGAAGGGCGCATCCACACAAGTTTTGTACAGACCGGCACCGCCACGGGCCGGCTTTCCAGCCGGGAGCCGAACCTCCAGAACATTCCCATACGCGAGGAAGAAGGGCGGCGCATCAGGGAAGCCTTTGCCGCCCGGCCGGGGAGCCTTCTTGTTTCGGCCGACTACAGCCAGATAGAACTGGTTATTCTGGCGCACCTTTCGGAAGACAGGGAACTCTGCGCCGCCTTCCGCGAGGGCAAGGATGTGCACGCCAGGACGGCGGCGCTCATCTTCGGCATAAAAGAGGAAGACGTGCGGGGGGATCAGCGCCGTATTGCCAAGACAATTAACTTCGGGGTGATGTACGGGATGAGCGCCTTCCGCCTTGCCAACGAACTGGGGCTGAGCAGAACGGCGGCGGCGGCATTTATAGACGCCTATTTCAAAACCTATTCCGGTGTAAGCCGCTTCATAGGAGAACTGATACAGCAGGCCGAAGAGAAAGGCTACGCCTCGACCATCTCCGGCCGCCGCCGCTATATACGGACGATCAACTCGCGGAACAAAACCGAAAAGGCCGCCGCCGAACGGGTCGCGGTCAACACGCCCATACAGGGCTCCGCCGCCGACATCGTAAAGACCGCGATGATAAAACTCGACGGGGCCCTCAAGGCGGCAAAGAGCCCCGCCCGCCTGCTTCTGCAGGTGCATGACGAACTTATCCTTGAGTGTCCCAAAGAGGCGGCGGAAGCGGCGGCAAAACTTGCGCGGGAAGTGATGGAAAACGCGGTGAGCCTCCGCGTCCCGCTCCGGGTCAGCGTAGAGACCGGAAAGCGCTGGGGAGATTTCCATTAGACGGGCGGCATGATTGATCTTTTTTTATAAATTTTGTATAACTACAATTTATATTGAACCAGGCAGGAGGGTTTTATGAAGAATTTTATCTATGCGGCATTGTTTTCCATGGTGCTTTTTAACAGTTGTTTGACAACATCATTAAATAATATCAACAGGCCTAATACCAATAAAGCGTCATCATGGGTTTTTGGCACTAATAGTATTGAAAAAATAAAAATACCAAAAAACGAAATTGTGTATAGAAATAATCCTGTCGGATTGCCAGTTGGAGTTGAAACTGACTTGTTTGGAAAAATAAGCTGGTTTAATTCTTTATTGGAAACATTCGATTTGCATGAAACATTATCATTTGAAGAAAAAGAAACATTTTTTAATGCGTTATTTGGATTTATTCCAATGGAACCAACGGACGATTTTTTTAGGGTTGTTGGCATTGGGGAATATTTTGATGATAAATCACCTTTGCTGTTATATGCACGTGTTTACAGGCCGTCTGACAAGGCGCCGGCTGGTTCAAAAGGAATACTTCAATTTACAGGAAATTTTGTGGCTGTTAGAAACGACCAAACGGGAAAAGTTGATTTCATGCCATTAAACAGTATGCTTATTCTTAATATGAATTGGTCCAGCAACGGAGTAGTATTCGCTGATGGCTCACTTGTTCAAGCGGCATATTTATTGTCTCAAGAAAATGAAAATAAAATAAAAGAAGAAGCCGGTGATAATATTTATTTGCAATATGTCAACCTGGCTGATATTTATATAAAAGATGAAATAAAAAGCAATGACGATAAAGCATTAGAGATGCTGGATGAGGCATTTAATAATGCTGCCGGTTCAATTATCAGGATAGCCGCCAAATTGAATACCTTTTTATATTTCTTGTGTAAAAAGGATGTTGACAGTGCAGAAGACGCATTGACAATAGCCGTACAATTATCAGAAGAAACGGAGAACATTGATCCGTCATTTAAAAGAGTTGTTGATATTGAAGCCCCAACGATGTTAAAAATATATAAAAATAATAATTGAAAAAACAAAATTGAACCGCGCATAACAGTCCTGTTCACGCTTTTTGTCCTGCCGGACAACCGGGCCGGCAGGCGGTTTGGGTCATTCCGTTGCGCTCCATTCCCACGGCAAACCTCCGTCACATTTTGTCGGCCTTGGTCTTTGCTTCGCATTGCCTTATTATCCGCCCCAAAACGTCGTAAACAGCCTGAACGTTAGGCGCAGCAGGGCTTCCTCATTTTTTCATTTCTTTATTGTTTTTATCCCGCTTTTCATTATTATCTTTCTCAAAAATTTATTATACATAAAAGGCATTTTGAATATCTTGAACAGTAATTTAATTCTAATTCCCAGTGTGCCCATGAAATATTTGTATCCAATATTGTCAAAATCGCTGTTTATTATTTCCGCCAGTTTTTTTGCACTCTCCATGGAATAACTGATTCCTTCTAAAGAACTTGGGCTGATCATGCCTGCCGCTTCCCCTATTAAATACAATCCATTTTTTCCTGTACACGTGCTCGTAAGTCCTTTGTTCAAATATACAAAACAACCTTCTCTTTTTACCAATTCTCCGAAACAAATTCCAGTATTTTTCATTTTCTCTTTTAACCTCTCAAATCTTATATTCACGTCTTTCACAGGAAATGCCCCGCCAATAATAAAATAATTGTCTTTGGATATTGTCCAACAATACGAATCTGTTATTTCCCTGTCAAAGATACAAGAATAAAATGGAGAATTTTTGTTATCCTCGTACCATTCCTGAATAGATATATATTT
>JAISEB010000134.1 GCA_031264395.1 Treponema sp.
GGTCCCGCCTTCGCCCCGTATCATCCTGAGGGAAAATTCCAGGCAGGGGGAGGCGTAAAGGCCGGAAAGGGGGTCCGCCGTGAGGATTCGGGGTTTTCCCGGCGAAAAATCGAGGACCCGCATGAGTTCGGGCACGTCGATGTGTTTAGCCGTCAGCCCCCCCCTGAGGACGTTGTCCGAGTTGGCCATGAGTTCCACGGCAAAGCCCTCTATATAGGCGTGAAGGACGCCGGCGGGAAGAAAGATCGCCTCGCCCGGCCTGAGCGTGACGAGGTTGAGGTACAGGGGGGCGATAACCGAAGGATCGCCCGGGTACAGCGCCGCGAACCGGGCGGCCCAGGCTCCGGCCTCCCGCGTGGCGGAACCGGCCGTCCCGCCGGCCGGAGGCCCCGCCCTGTCTGGACCGGCAAGGAAAGAACACAGTTCCCCCGCCGCTCCGGGAGGAAGGGCAAAGAGGGCGGCAAGGAAAGATCGCAGGGCCTCCCGGGGAACGGGAAGCGCCAGCGCCTCTTTTAGGGGTTCAAGATTGTCCCTGAGGCGGCGGGGAGAAGGCCCAAGAACGGCGCCGAGGAGCTCTTTAATCTCGTCCGGCTCCCGAAAACCGCACAGGGCGGTAAAGGGGGTAATGGCGCATACTATTTCCGGTTTGTGACTGGAATCCCTGTAATTACGGTTCGCCGCGTCCGGGGGGAAACCCGCGTCGTTTTCCCTTTTGAAGCCTTCCCTTGCCTGCTCAAGATTCGGATGGGCTTGAATGGAAAGCGGTTTTCCCGCGGCGAGCAGCTTGAAAAGAAAGGGAAGCCCCCCGAAACGCCCGGCCGCTTCCCCGCCGAGGTACAGCGCCGGGTTCTCCGCTATGAGTTCCGCCAGCGGGATCTCTTCTTCCCCCCGGAGGACCCTCGAAGGGCCCGCGGGATGTACGCCCATCCAGAGCTCCGCCCAAGGCTCCCCCGCGCTGTTGGCCAGCCCCAGAAGCCGGGGGATGTAATCAGGCGATCCCCAGTCATAATGTTTAACGGTATTCCGCAGCCTGTACAGCATGATCCGCGGCGCCTACGCCCTGTTTTCCAGCGCCTCGTCTATACGGGCGATAAGATCCAGGGTGAGTTCTTCGGCCTCCTGCCCGCTCCGGTTTTTGAGTTTGTAGACTTCGTCGCTTAAAAGATAGCCGGTGAGTATGGCGAGTTTCAGCGGATCGGTGAGCCCTGTCTGTTCCTGTGTGCGTTCAAGCGCCGCGCCGTATTGGGCGAGGATCTCTTCAAGATACGCCCGCTCCTCATCCGCCGTGATGGAAAAGGAAGTTCCCAGAATATCCAGACGGAGATCGCTTTTCGGCATATCCTTAAAAAATATCCAGTTCCCCGCCGTCTCCAGACGCGCCGTCCCCGGGCTCGCCGCCGTCAGGTACGCCGTCCCCAGGCGCATCGCCTTTGGACACATCGTCCCCGGATGCGCCGCCGTTAGACACGCCGTCTTTGGGCGCGCCGTTTTTAGACCCGGCCGCCGCCAAGCCGCCCGCGTCCATATCGGGAACGTTCCCGGCAGGGGAGGGCGCGGCCGCTTTCGGGGCCTTCTTGTCCCGGTTTTTGATGCCGAGACTCCGTTCTATGGCGTCCTCGAACTGGTTGAGCCTGTCAAGGGTGGAAAGGATGCCGTCTTCGATACGGCTCTGATCCTCCTTGAATGTCTCTACCAGTACCTCAAGTTCGTCAATGCGTTTCTGATAGGACTCAAGGCGTTCCCTCAGTCCGGTATTTTCACCGCTTACCTTTTCGACATACCCTATGGCCTTTTCGACCTTGGTCTCCAGCAGTTTAACCTGATCCAGAGTAACCATGAGTTATGCTCCGCGGGAAGCGGGATTTTCCAGGGCGGACTTGACACGGGCCACAACCGCCCTGAAGGCCGCCGGATCTTCCACCGCCATGTTCGACAGGGTTTTCCGGTTGATTTCTATACCCGCCTTGTTAAGGCCGTCCACGAACCGCGAATAGGAAATTCCTTCCGCCCGGCAGGCGGCGTTGATCCTGATGATCCAGATCCGCCTGAAGTCGCCCTTCCGGTCGCGCCTGTCCCGGTATGCGTAGAAAAGCCCCTTTGTTACCGCGTCTTTGGCGGTTTTGTAATTCGAGTGCCTCCGCCCCCAGTAACCCTTGGCCAGCTTGAGAATCTTTTTTCTGTGGTTCTTCCGTTTTGAACCGTCTACCGCTCGTGACATAGTCCGCTCCTCGTCCGCCCCTTACCCGTAGGGAAGGAGGCGTTTTCTGATGACTGGTACGTTATCGCCGGATAAAATACCGCTGTGACGGAGACCCCGTTTCCGTTTGGAGGATTTTTTGGTCAGGATATGGCGAAGGTTCTGCTTCTTGTACTTGACCTTTCCGGTTCCCGTAAATGAATAGCGCTTTGCCGCGCTCTTTTTGGTCTTCATCTTTGGCATAGTGCCGCTCCGTATCTGTGATCTTCCGGAATGACCCGGCTATTTTTTCTTCGGGCTTAACACCATGGACATGAAACGGCCTTCCATCGCCGGAGCCTTGTCCATGACATAGTCCCCTTCTATTCTGGCAAGGACGTCCTTGAGGACATCCGCCCCCAGTTCCGTATGGGCAAGTTCCCGGCCCCTGAACCGGACCGTTACTTTGACCTTGTTGCCTTCACCCAAAAAATCCCTGATATGCTTCGACTTGAAATCCAGATCATGCTCGTCTATCTTTGGCTGCATGCGGATTTCCTTAAGTTTCAGCAGTTTTTGTTTCTTTTTTGAATCCCGGACTTTTTTCTCATTTTCAAACTTGAACTTGCCGTAATCCATGATCTTGCATACCGGGGGAACCGCCTGCGGGGCGACTTCCACAAGATCAAGCCCCTGCTCCCTGGCAATTTCAAGCGCCCTCGAGGTGCTCATGACACCCTGTTCCCCCTCATCCCTTATGAGACGGATCTCCCGCACCCGAATTTCCCCGTTGATTCGTAAATCCTTATCCGACAACTGACCTCCTCATGGCTTCCACCCGGCAGCCGCGGTTTCCGGTTAACGTATGGCGCCGCGAGCTTATGCGGAAATTATATCAACAAAGGGGCCTTTTTGTCCAGTGGGGATTCGTTTTTTTAACGCCCTGCCTTGAGTATACGCGCCTGACCCGAGGGGCTCTTGCAGGGCCGCCCTTCCGGCTAGTAGGATACTTTCATGAATTTTTTCTGTTTTCTCTGGATGCTTCTCTTTTACCTCTTCTACCGTTCCGCCTCTCCGGGGGACGAAAGTTCCGGCGGCGTTTGGGCCCTGCTTCTGGGGAGCGTCGCCGCCGTTTCGCGGTTTTTTCTGGGCTCCTTTATTACGCCCGGCGGTTTCGGGTTTTCCCGCTGGCTGAGCGGTTTTGTGGACATTGTAAGCGTCCCGGTTCTGCTTCCGCTTGCGGTGTATTTTCTGTTTGCCGCCGCGGGAATTTTCAAGGGCGGGACCGGGAGCGCCAATTTTGCGCTCCTGTGGCTTATCCCGGCCGGGGCCATGCGGGCGGTCGGCTGGAGCGCGGGAAGGAACCCCGTCCTTCTGGTGCTGGTTCCGCTCCTGTGGACATCTTTGGCCTCCGGCATTCCGCTTTTTATCGGCTTTATTCTGAACGGCCGCGCGGCCGCGATCGTCTTTTCCGTGCTGGCCGCGCTGGCGCTGCCCCTCCTTGCGGCGACGGTTTACTGGGCTTTTTTCTCCCAGCGCATCCTTTTGGGGGCCGCCCTGCTTCCGGCTGTCCTTGTCGTCCCCGTAATATCCGCCGTGAGGAACATACTGCGGAACTGAACGGCGGTTTTGCGCGAACAAGCTCATTTATCACACTCATTTTTATTGAACAACACGGCGTTTTCAGGTACAATGGAACCAGTACAATCATGCGAGGTCATACATAAATGCTGGATATCGGTCTTGTTCACCGGAAGGAGTATGAAATAGATGACGACCGATCCCGGCCGGACAATGCCGGGGAGCCCGCCGAAAAGAAATCCGGGCGGGCAACCGTCCCCCGGCCCCCGGAGGACCCGTGCGCCGTTGTTATCGCCGAGGCTCCCGGCAGGATGCATTTTCTTGGCGAACACGGTGAACCGGGGGCCGGGCTCTACCTTTCTTCCGCCATAGACCGGACGGTCCGGGTGGCGGTGAGCCTTAGAAAGGACAATTCCATACGTTTTTACGCGGCGGATCTGGGGGAGCGTAAACGGACTACCCTCATCAACCTTAAATACAAAAGGGAAGACCGCTGGGCGAACTTTATCAAAGTCGCCATTCATGTTTTCGCCGGGCTGGGATGCCCTGTCAAGGGGCTCAATTTTACTCTTTCGGGCACCGTTCCCCAGCAGGTGGGGCTGGCCTCTTCGTCCGCCATAGAGGCGGCGGCGGCGGTGGCGCTCCGGGGGTTTTTTCAGGCGAACATCAACGACCGCGATCTTGTCGGGGCGCTTGCCTCTTCGCGGGAGCTTTTTTTCGGGAAGAGTTCCCCTGTGGACTATCTTGCCGTTTTTTCGGCCAGAAAAGATCAGTTTCTTGTCATTGACGAAGCCACGCTGGAAGTAAAGAAGATCAAATCGCCCCTTTCAAAGTACCGCATCCTTGTCATGGATTCCCGGGTGCCCCGCATGGGAGTGGAAGAGGAATTAAAACAGCGCCGGGACGACATAAAAAAGGGGCTTGATCTTCTTTCCCGGGGCAGGGAAGGGGCCAGTTTCCGGGATTTCGCCGCCGGGGATCTGGTTGATTCCATGGGCAACCTGCCTGAGGAGATAAGGCGGCGGAGCATGCATGTTGTGGAGGAAATACAGCGGATCGCCGATGCCGAAACGGCGCTGCGGGAGCCGGATCTTCCCGCGCTTTCCCGCATTATTACCCATTCCCACGAAAGCCTCCGGGATCTCTACGAGGTGTCCTGCCCCGAAGTGGACTGGCTTGTCAAAAGGGCGCAGGAAATAGATGGAGTCCTGGGATCGCGCATGACGGGGCAGGGGTTCGGCGGCTGTACCTATACCATACTCCGGGAAAACGCCGTAGAGGAGTACAAAAAAAGGCTTGAAGATTACGAACGGATCTTCGGCTTTCATCCGGTGATTTATGAGGTGCGCCCCGCTACCGGGGTACGCATCGTTCACGGCTGAAAGGATCGCCATGACCATTTTGCTGACCAATGACGACGGTATTGCATCGCCGGGGCTGGATCTTCTTGCCGTTTCGCTGAGAAGTGAAGGCCACCGGGTTTTTGTCCTTGCCCCGGACAGGAACCGTTCGGGAGTTTCCCATTCCATTTCCTTTCTTTCCGGCCCCATACGCCTTAAAGAGCACGGCGCGGATACCTGGTCCTGTCCGGGACTTCCGGCGGACTGCGTGATCACGGCCCTTTTGGGGGGGCTTCCCGGCCTTGACGGCCTTCCGGACATGGTTGTTTCGGGGATCAACCGGGGGGCCAACATAGGCACCGATATTATCTATTCGGGAACCGCCGCCGCGGCGCGGCAGGCCAGTTTTTGGGATCTGCCGTCGGTGGCGCTTTCGCTTGTCGAGGGAGATACCTATTACTGGGACATGGCGGTTTCGTATTCGGTAAGGCACATAGAAGACTTCAGGGCTCTCTGGCAGGCCGACACCTTCATCAACGTCAACATCCCCAACCGGGCAGAGTATCCTTCCGGCATGGAGCGTACCTTTCCTTCCCTGCGTATTTACCACGACACCCTTTCGTCCTATGAAGGGCCTGACGGCAGGCTCTACTGTTTTTTCCGGAGCGGTGAAACGGACACGCCCGGCGAAAACGGTTCCGACTGGGACGCGGTTTCCCGGGGCATGGCTTCGGCGAGCGCCGTCTTTATCCACCCCGTCGTCGCGTCGCCGGGCGGCCTCAGTTCCGGCCGGAAGAAGAGGGCCTCTTCGCCCGGCTTAAGGACGAGGGGAGGCGGAACCTGATGGCGGGCAACATGGAAGAGGGGAAGCGGCTTTTCCGCATGAAGAGATGGGATCTTGCCCTGCGGGAACTGCTGCAGGTTAACGCCGAAAAATTTTCCGGGGAAGAAAACACGGAGCTGGCCTATTATCTGGGGCTCTGCTACACTAAACTTGGCCGTTACGACGACGCCCTTCTCTACCTTGAACAGGTGGTGACGGCCGGCCGGGACGTCCTGAGGGTGTACCAGTGCCGGATGACGCTGGCGTATATTTATGTGATCACCAAACGTTCGAAATTGGCGGAATTCGAGCTGAAACGGCTGCGGGGTTCCGGTTTTGAGTCCGTTCAGCTGTACACGACGCTGGCTTACGCCGCCTGGTCGCAGAAGAACTACAAAAACGCCGTCGATTTGTACGAAAAAGCCCTGGATCTGGACGAAACCAACACCACCGCGATGAACGGCCTCGGGTACATACTCGTTGATACCGATACGGATCTTATCCGGGGGCTGCGCCTCTGCCGGCGGGCGGTGGACAGCAGGCCCCAGAATCCCGCGTACCTTGATTCCCTGGGCTGGGCCTATTTTAGAAACGGGGAACTTCTTGAAGCCCGTACCTGGCTCAGGCGCGCCATGGATCTTGCCCCCCAGGAAAAAACGATACGGGAACATTTCAGGTTCGTTACCGGGGAGGAATGATGGCCGCGGTGAAAAAAAAGATCCTCATCATCATGTTTATTATCACGGCCTCCGGCGTTCTTCGCGCGCAGCAGGGCGGCGCGGAAGACAGGACCCCCATACCCGGCGCCGGCGTAAATACCCTTGAAGCCCGTGAAGAATTCCGCCTGGGCATTCAGGCGTACAACCGTTACGCCTTTAACGAGGCGATTCTTTCTTTTGAACGGGCGCTGTCCTACAGGCCCGGAGAGGCCATGATCCTTGAGTGGCTTGGACGCTCCTATTACCGTTCCGGCATGGAAGAGACGGCCCTTGCGCACTGGCGGGCCGCGGGCCAGTCCTACGGCTGGAGTTCCGGTCCGGGCGTACTTTTGGGAAGCATGATAGAAACTGTCTCAAACCGCCGTTCTTTTCTTCCTGTAGAAGACGACGGTATACGCTATGTGGAATCGGGCCGGTATCCGGGCGTGTCGGACGGGACTGTCCTTTTCCGCCAGCCCACGGCGGTTCTTCCCCTGGAGGACGGCTCGGTCTGGATAGTTGCCTACGGGAGCAACGAGATAGTGCGCATGGATGTCAACGGCGTAATTCACGACCGTTCGCGCGGGCCTCTTAACGGTTTTGACCGGCCCTATGATCTTGTAAAAGGGCCGGGGGATCGTATGTACCTTTCCGAATACCGGGGCGGCAGGGTAAGCGTCCTTAACGGCCGGGGGGAATGGCAGTCCTACATAGGAACGCGCGGCCGGGGAGAAGGCCAGTTTGTAGGCCCGCAGAACCTTGCCGTGGACGAGGAAGGCTACCTCTACGTGGTTGATTACGGCAACAGGAGGATCTCGAAATTCGATCCTTCGGGGGCCTTCGTTTTTTCTTTCGGAAAAAGGGACGGATTTTTTCAGGGCTTCCTTTCCCCCACCGGCATCGCGGTCCGTGACGGCCGCGTGTATGTCGCCGACGGGGCGTTAAAACGCATCGTTGTTTTTGACCGGAACGGAAGCTACACGGGGGATCTTGCGGACGGCTTTTCCGGACCCGAAAGCCTCCGTTTTCTCAAGGACGGAAGGCTCCTCGCCGCGGATACCAACCGTGTTCTGCTTGTCGACACGGATACGGCCATTGTAAGGGAACTTGGGGCGGCGGGGAATTCCCGCGCCCGCATAACCGGCGCGGACATGGACCAGAACGGCAACGTGCTGGCGGCCAATTTCGACGCCGGGGAGGTTTCCATCCTGACCCGGCTGGACGATATGGCGTCGGGGCTTTTTGTGCAGATAGAACGGGTTTCCGTTGAACAGTTCCCCCGTATAACGGTGGAACTGCGGGTCGAAGACAGGCTGCGCCGTCCCGTGACCGGGCTGCAGGCGCTCAACTTCCTCGTCACCGAGGGAGGCCGCGAGGCGGCCGGACAGGCGCTCCTTGAAAGCGGTTACCGTCAAACCGCTTCGGACATAGCCGTGCTTGCCGAGCGCTCGGAGCGTACCGCCTCGATGCGGGACGACATTGCCGCCGCGGCGCGGGACATTGCCGCCGCCCTTGGCCCCGGCCAGCGCGTGCTGTCGTTCGTGTCCGCCGGGGATCAGCCCCAAAAGGAAAGCTTTGATCCGCTTAACCCGCGCAGCCTTGAGGCCGCCGCGAGGGGAAGCCCCGGAATGTACGGCCCCCGCTGGCGTTTTGATCTGGCGCTCCGTCTTGCCGCCTCCGATCTGCTTGCCGGGGCGAAGAAGCGGGCCGTAATCTTTATAACATCGGGAACGCCGGGGGAACTTGCCTTTGAACGGTACGGCCTTTCCGCCCTTGCCGCCTACATGGCGAATAACGGCGTCATCTTTAACGCGGTCGTTGTCGGCGGCGGAAATCCCTCCGAAGAAATCCGCTACCTCTGCCGGGAAACGGGGGGAAAGGCACTTTCCCTGTACAGGCCCGAAGGCGTGGGAGAACTTGTGCGGGACCTTGCGTCGGTTCCGAGCGGATCGTATATTTTGGGTTACGAGACTTCCCTTTCGACAGATTTCGGCAGGGCGTACCTTCCGGTCGAGACGGAAGTGTATCTTATGGAAAGATCCGGGCGGGACGGGATCATATATTTCCCGCCCATGGAATAAAGACCCCCTTCGAATTAAAGGGACCCCCTGGAATCCCCAGTTTCAGGGCGGTCAGGTCAAGATTTTTTTAAGGAGAAAGAAATGGCTTATCAATGGGACAGCAGCCTGGAGACAGGTTACGACAAGGTGGACAACCAGCATAAACAGCTTGTCGCCGCCCTCAACACTATCATCGAGGCGTCAAGGAACGGAAAGGGCAGCGACGAGATCTTCAAAACGCTGGACTTTCTGACAGGCTACACGATCATGCATTTCGCCGACGAAGAAAAGCTCCAGATCAAATACGACTATCCCGATTACCTCATCCACAAGCGTTATCACGATGAGTTCAAGGTGACTGTCGGGGAACTGACCAGGCGGCTTGTAAAGGAAGGCCCGAGCGAGGAAATGGTAAACACTGTTACCACCGCCATCGGCGACTGGCTTCTTAACCATATCAAGGGCGACGACTTTCGCATGGCCGCTTATGTCAAGGCAAAGGATCTGGAACAGGAGTAGGTGTTTCCCGGCCCGTTCAAAACGGAAAGCCGCATTTTTCCATGGTTCCTTCTTTCAGCGCCTCTTCCATGAGCGCCCCAAGATCAAGGGCCTCGTAGAGTTTCCGCGCCTCACCGGGGTCTCCCCGCAGGACGGGATGGGGAGGGCTGAAGAGGACGCAGCAGTCCTGATAGGGGAGTATGGATGTTTCATAGGTGCCGATGGCGGAGGCCGTTTTAACGATCTCTTCCTTGTCCATGCCGATAAGGGGGCGCAGTACGGGGAGGCGCGTCCTTCCCTGTATGCAGTGTATGTTCTCAATGGTCTGGCTTGCCACCTGCGAAAGGCTTTCCCCGGTAACAAGGCACCGGGCGCCTGTCTTCCCCGCAAGCCTTTCGGCGTATTCCATCATGGCCATGCGGAGCAGTACCGTGGTCCAGGGGAGGGGGGCGCGTTCCCGTATGCGCTGCTGGATACAGGTAAAACCCGCGGTGTAAAGCCGTATCCCCATGGCGTAGCGTCCCACAATTTCCGCGAGCCTCACGACCTTCCGCCGCGCGTCTTCGGAGGTGTAGGGGTACGCGTGAAAATAGACCGCGTCTATTCCCATGCCCCTGAAGGCCATCATGTATCCGGCTACAGGCGAATCGATGCCCCCCGAAAGGAGGAGAAGCCCCCTTCCCGATGTGCCCACAGGAAGGCCCCTCCGCCCCCGTTTGGCGAGGCTGTACACATAGGCGTTTTCCCGTATCTCGACCTCAATAACGGCTCCGGGGTTTTTCACGTCCACGGCAAGGCCTGGCGTTTCCGCGAGGACGGCGTTTCCCCCTTCGGCGCAGATCCGGTAGGAATCAAGGGGGAAGCTCTTGTCCGTCCTGCGGGCCTCTATTTTGAAGGTGCGGATTCCCCGTTCAAAAAGCTCCCTCCCCTCGGCCGCGCAGGCGGCCATGACGGCCCCGGCCGTCTTCGGGCATATCCTTGTCCGCGCCCAGCCCGATATGCCGATAAGGTGATTCAGGGCGTCTTCCACGGCGGGAGCCGTTTCCGCCCCGCAGTGGACATAGTAGCGGCCCGGCGACGTTTCCGCCCGGCCCGAGTCCCCCAAAAGCCGGACAAGGTTTCTTTTAAGCGCCCGCTCAAAGGCCTCCCTGTTGCCTTTTTTGAGGATGAGTTCCCCCGGTTTAAGGAGGTAGGTCAGCGGGGAATGGGGAAATTCACGGACAGTATTGTTTCCATTCATGTTCTAGAGGAATTTCAGGACTTCCCGGACGGCCCCGGCGAGGGCTTCTATATCTTCACCGGTGGTCAGCCAGCCCTGCGATATCCGTATCCCTTCAAGGATGCGGCCGGGGGCCACGCCCATGGCGGCAAGGACGGGCCGCTCCGGCGACGAGGAAGAGCAGGCGGACCCGGTAGAAACGGCGAAACCAAGATCGTCCAGCGCCCGCACCATGACTTCCCCGGGGATGCCGGAAAAGGCCGCCTGTACGATGTAGGGTGAAAAAGGCTCCGTATATGGAGACTCTGGCGCGGCCTTTCCGTTTGCCCTGTCCTGGGGAATAAGAGAACAGCGGTCCATGGAGCGGAGGGCGTCAAGCAGGGTGTTCCAGCGCCGGGACGCCTTGCCGTATTCCTTCAGCACCGCGCCGGGAGACGCGCGGAGTTCAAGGAGCGCGGCCATTACCTGGGCCCCTTCGGTATTTTCCGTTCCCGGCCTGATTCCCCCCTCCTGCCCGCCGCCCGAATACAGGACGGGTACGGGTTTTTTCAGGTAGAGGATGCCCGCGCCCCGGGGGCCGCCCAGTTTATGGGCGCTTAACGCCGCCGAATCCGCGTCCCAGAGGGAAAGATCCACAGGCGTCCGGCCTAC
>JAISEB010000153.1 GCA_031264395.1 Treponema sp.
GCGTTGCACCGTTCATTCTTCCGTTTCAGCCGTTCCTGGTATTCGAGCATGGACGGGTGTTGAAAGAAAAATATCCCATACGCGCCCTTTAGGGCGTCAGCATACTCGTACTGCTTGTCGTACCCTTCCCGCCGTTTGTCGGCGATATGTGCCCCGACCGTATCGAAGGTGTCCAAATGTGTCTGTAGTAATCCCACTCCCATACTTTAGTATCGCAAAAATTTGGTAAATGGAGAATTGCTGCCCCTTCATCAGGGCATTTTTAGCGATCTCCCTGCGTTCTTCCCCCAACCCCCCGTCCGCCTTTGTCCGCACCCTTGTCTCGGCGGGGATGAAGTTTTAGCATGAACCGTTAATACTGGAAAAGAGAAAGCCTCTATTATTTTCCGATGTTGGACTCAAAATTCCACCAGCCTGTACCCCGTATCGGTTAACGTAAAATCCGCGGAGCTTGTGTGGATTGTTTTGTCTTCAAACATAAAGACCGCCCCGGCTCCGTTTGCCGCCGCGAGGACGCCGCCTTTTTCCCGGCCCAGGGCAAAAACCGCCGTGGAAAGGGCGTCGGCGTCCATCGACGACGGCGCCGTTATGGTTACCGCAAGCAGGCCGTTTTCGACGGGAAAGCCGGTTCGCGTGTCCAGTATGTGATGATAGCGTTTTCCGTTTTCGGTAAAAAAGCGCTCGTATACTCCGGACGTAACAACCGACGTTTCGTCCAGTTCCAGATAACCGGCGTAGGCGCCCCTGTCGTCCAGCGGATTTTGTATGCCGACGCGCCATTTTGTTTTTTTGAATCCGGATAAAAAAGACCGCGGGGGGGGCCTTGTTCCGTATACATAGATGTTGCCGCCAAGGTCAATAACCGCGCTTTTTGTTCCCGCCTCCCGCAGTAGTTTGACCAGCTCGTCCGCCGCAAAACCTTTGGCGATGGCTCCAAGGTCGAGAGCCATGCCCCGGCGCCGTAGGAAAGCCGTGGCGGACACATGCCCACCCGTTTCGGCCCCATCCACAGCGGACGTTTCGTCCACAGCCGGCCCGCTCAATTCAAGTTCTTTCCAGTTTACCAGGGCAAGGGCGGCCTCTATTTCTTCCCGGTCCGGAACTTTCGGATTATCCCCGCCGATTCCCCAAAGGCCGACCAGCGGGCCTACCGTGGGATCAAAGGCGCCGTCCGAAGCCTCGGCAAAATAGACGGCCCGCTCCAGTACGGTAAAAAGTTCCGGCGAAACCGGAACAGGGGCAATGCCCGCCGCCCTGTTGATCCGGGAGACTTCGCTGTCCGCGAGATTGACGCTCATCATCCGCTCAATTTCGTAGAGCCGCGAAAAAAGCCGGCCGTAGAGTTCCGGCTTTCCGCCGCCGAAAAGTTCTATGCGGCACAGGGTACCAAGGGCAAGTTCCGACCGGGCGCTGCTGCGTCCCTCCGGCGTACAGGCGGAAAAAAGCGAAAAAACCAGAAAAAGCGCGGCGTACACAAAACTTCTTGTATTCAAGGTTCTTTTGGAATAACATATTTCTATGGGCGATGGCAATAACACAGAGATTCTGGGAAAGAAGATTTTTTTTGTCCATCCTTCGGCTTTAACGCAGAACGAAATCGTTTCCGAGCTGGCACAGCAGGAATACGAGGTCTACGTTATCCGGGATACCGGCAAAATGACGGAAATTCTCCGCCGCTATCCGTCGTCAATTGTGTTTGCCAGCGTGGACGAGGCGCTGCAGCCCAACGACTGGGAAGTTTTTATCCGGAAGATTATGGGCAGCAGCGAAACCGGAAATGTGGTTGTAGGGGTTATTGTCAATACGGACAACGATAACGCAAAGCGTTTCTACCTTAATACCCTCAAAGTATCGGGGGGTTATGTGCCGGTAAAGCCCAATATGGAAAGGGCAATCAGAAGCATCATGGAGATTCTAAAGTCCGCGGAAGCCAAAGGCCGCCGAAAATATATCCGGGTAGGTATCCGGGACGATTCCATGGCGACTATCAACATTTCCCTTAACGACAAGTACGTTAACGGAACCATTTGGGATATCAGTGTCGTCGGCCTTTCCTGTGTTTTTACCGAAGATCCGGAGCTGGAAAAAAATTCCCTTTTCCCGGACATTCAGATAAAACTGCAAAGTTCCATACTCAAGGCGGAGGGCATTATTTTCGGCTCCCGGATGAGCGGCGCGGAAAAAGTGTATGTTGTTGTCTTTACCCAAAAAACCGATCCTGTGGTTCGGACCAAAATACGGACCTATATACAAAAAACCCTTCAGTCAAAAATGGATCAGGAAATGGAACAGGAGATGAATTGATCTTTAGGATCATTCTACCTTGAACCGGGAAACTTCTTTGGCCAGGCTGTCAATGTGATTCCTGTTGTCCGCGCTCAGATCGTTAACCCTGTTTACAACGGTACCGATTTGATCCACCCCGATAGTCATTTCGTTCATACCTCCGGTGATTTCTTCGCTGAGCCTTTCCAGGTTCTTGCTTTCCCCGATAACTTCCCGGCTTCCCGTCAACATTTCAGATGAACCCTGCTTTACCGACAGGGTTATTTCATTCAGCCTTGCGACGGATTCAAGAATTTCCTGGCTGCCGTGGCTCTGTTCTTCCATGGCGTTTAATATGCTGGATTCCTGATCCGAAACAACCCGGACTTTTTCACCTATGGTTTGGAACTGGAAAAGCACCGTATTGGCCGAGTTGGTTATCAGATCAATGGATTCCTTTATTTTTTTAAGCACCAGAGAAATGGTTTTTGACTGCTTGCCGGAATTTTCCGCCAGCTTGCGTATCTCATCGGCTACCACGGCAAATCCCCTGCCTGCCTCTCCCGCGTGGGCCGCTTCTATGGCCGCGTTCATCGCAAGAAGGTTTGTTTGGCTTGCAATGTTCTGCATAACGGCGTTTATTTGCAGCAGCCCTTCCGATTCCCGGGCTATTTCCCCGACATCCCGGGAAACGCCTTCCATGCCTTCCCGTCCCGATTCGGACGCGGCGGTAAGCTGCCGGACATTTTCGGCGTTCTGCCCCAGCGTATGGGTAACGCTTTTTATATTTGCCAGCATTTGTTCTATGGCAGAAGATGATCGGGAAACACTGTCGGTCTGTTCGGTCACCTGATCGTTAAGTCTGCCGATATTCCGGGTCACCTGCTCCATGGCCGTTCCGGTTTGGGTTACCGACGCGGACTGATTATTCATCTTCTCCATAATGTCCTGGATGTTGCCGGTTATTTTACCGACTTCAGACGCGGTTTCTTCCATGCTGGCCGAAAGCTCTTGTCCCAGACCGAGGAGATCGGCGGCCTGGCCTTTTATGGCTGTTATCATGTTTTTTATTTTTTCAAGGGTAAGGTTAAA
>JAISEB010000187.1 GCA_031264395.1 Treponema sp.
GCCTTTACCATGCGTTCGGCGGCAACGGCGTTCGCGCCAAGGGCGATGATCTCGTCTCCGCCCGCGAACGGTTTTATTTTTTCAATGAGGCCGGCGCCTATGCCGCCGCCCATTCCGTCTATGACGACAATGCGTTTTTTCATGCTTCTCCTCCGCGCCCTTCTTCACCTTCCCCGTTAAAAAACGCCGACCATTCGGCCTGTTTTTCCGCGCTGTAAATACGCGCGGGACTTGTCAAGAGGCCAAAGATTATGCCCCTTTCCCCGCAGTATTTTTTTACCTCGCCGATTTTCTTTTTCATGTTCGGAATTCCCCCCAGCGTTTTTCTTGAAAGGCAGATCTTCCCGAGGCGGGGGAGCTTCCCGATTTCACCAATAACGTCTTTCCATTTAACCACCCTGCCGTCAATATAGCGGTCGTCGTAATTGGCGGGATCATCAACGTCAACCTCGGAAACAAGGTCGATAAAATCAACGCGGTGTTCCCGGAGAAAGGACATTTTTTCGTCCCTGCTTTTTCCCTTTAACGAAGGACAGCCAAAAGCCAGAGGCAGGAGCCTCCACAGATGGTTCCGCCGCCTGCCGTAAAAAAAGTCCGCCCCGTTTTCCGGCGTGCGGGGATTAAAAGTCCCCAGAATGATTGTTTCCGTTTCCGGATTTACGGCATGATCCCGCAGCATGTGCCCTATGCGCGCCACAAGCCAGCTTATCACGGCGGAATAAAAACGGATATACTGAAAACGGTACATTATGGCAGAGCGCACCACCACACCCCTTATACTTACGGCGGGCCGGGACGACGCGGGCAGGAGGCTGGATCGCGTGCTGCGCAGGGCGCTGCCGGATCTTCCGCTTTCCGCCCTGCACCGGCTCCTGCGCAGGGGGAGCGTTCTTGTCGGCGGGAAGGCCGCCGCCGGGGAAGACCACGTCGGGGAAGGGGCGGTCATAACGGTGAGGGATCTTTGCGGGAACAGGCCCGAAAGAAGCGGCGCGGCGAAGCGGGCGGCGGGAGGCGTGCTTGAGGTGCTGTGGCGGGGGGACGGCCTTCTTGCCGTCAACAAGCCGGCGGGCGTCGCTGTTCACGGCGGGAAGGCGGACGGGGAATTGTGCCTTGACGCCATGGTGCGGGACTATCTTGCAGGGGAGCTTCCCCCTTCCCTTTCCTTTAATCCCGGCCCCCTGCACCGCCTTGACAGGCCGACAAGCGGGATCATCGTATTCTCTACGGATCTTCGGGGCGCCCGGTTTTTCAGCGAAATGCTCCGAGGGGGGCGCGTAAAAAAACAGTACCTGGCAATCGCAGACGGAACGGCCGGAGAGGCGGAAATCTGGGAAGACGAACTTGTCCGGGATACGTCCCTGAGGAAAACCCTGAAAACGACGCCGGGTGCGGAGGGAACAAACGGGGAAAAAGGGCTCGCCGCCCTTACCAGGGTGCGGCCGCTTGCCACAGGCCCGGCGCGCGGCGGCCTTGCGCATACCCTCATCCTCGCGGAAACGGTCACCGGAAGGACGCATCAGATACGGGCGCAGGCCGCCCTGAGGGGGCATCCCCTTTCGGGAGACAAAAAATACGGCGGCAGCCGGCGGGACGGGGGCTTCTTCCTCCACGCCTGGAAGATAGCGATTCCCCGGCCGGACGGCGGGGAGCCCGTCCGCGTAACCTCTCCCCTGCCTCCCCGCTTCGCCCGCGCAATCGCGGAACTTTTTCCCGGCCTGGACTTGCCCGGCATTACGGGGCAACGCTGACCGGCCGCGCGTTAACCGGTCCCAAGCGCCCGCGCCCGCGACTGTGCCCCGGCGCTCCGCTTGTACCGCCTGAAAACTCTTCTTATAATTAAGTAATGCTCTGGAATTTCTTCCGGCCCTGGAGAAGGATCAAAACCTACGCGCTCATAGGGGAAAGCGGCACGGGAAAAAGTTTCCGCGCCAAGCTCGTGGCCCAGAAATACGGCATTAATTTTATCATTGACGACGGCCTTCTTATCCTGGACAACCGTATCATCGCCGGCCATTCGGCAAAGAAGGAAAGCACGTTTCTTGCCGCGGTCAAGGTGGCGCTTTTCGACCAGAAATCCCACAGGGACGAAGTGGCCCGGAAACTGCAAGTGGAAAAGGTCAGAAAGGTGCTTGTTCTTGGGACCTCCGAAAAAATGGTGAACAAGATAGCCGACCGGCTTCAGCTGCCTTCCCCTTCCCGGCTGATACGGATAGAAGATATTGCCACCCATGATGAAATTGAAAAGGCGATACGGACCCGCCGCATCGAAGGCAAACACGTCATCCCTGTTCCTTCCATCGAGATCAAGCGGAGTTACCCCGGCATTTTCTACGACGCCATCCGCATTTTCAAGCGGAACAGGGGCCCGGCCGGCATAGGCCCCACGCCAAGGATACATGAAAAATCCGTGGTACGGCCCGAATATTCAAAACGGGGCAAGGTGATAATTTCAGAGGCGGCCCTTTCGCAGATGGTCATTCACTGCGTCGACGAGTATAATCAGAACATACGGATCAAAAAGATCGTTGTAAAGGACGATGAAATAGGCTACCGTCTTGTCATCACCATAGACGTGCCTTACGGCATACAGCTGGGAGGAAACATTCACGAATTGCAGCAGTACATCATAGACAACATAGAGCGGTACACCGGGATACTCATAGAAGAGGTGAATATCATTATAGACAAGATTATCCAGTAAGGAGAAGGAAATGAACGTCAGATCCTTTGCGCCTCTCGTCCTCTTGCTGTCCTTCCGCGTTTTCGCGCAGGTTCCGCCCGCCCCCGTAACCGGGGAGGTTATCGTAAGGACGGCGCATTACGAAGTCACCTCCGGCATGGGCGACGGAGAGCGGCTCGCGCAGGAAATGGAAAACCGGTTCACGGTCTATTCGCGGCTTTTCCGTTTCGAACCGGCCAGGGCCGCCCTGCCCCTCAAGGTGCGGGCATGGCAGGACAGGGAAACCTACGACAACTATGTTTCCGAACGGCTGGGTTCAAGCCGGGACGGGGCGGTCTACTTCCATTACAGCCAGAGCGGCCGCAGGGAGCTTGTCATCAACCGGGGCAGCGCCGAAGAACGGCACAACCTTCCCTATCAGGCTTTTATCCAATACCTGCGGGCGTTCGTTCCCTCTCCCCCGTCCTGGATACGCGAAGGATTCGCCATCTATTTCAGTACGATGGGCTTTTCCGGTTCGGGCGAAATAATCTACGAGGAAAACCTTTCCTGGCTCAAGACGGTCAGGGATCTTGGCGCAAAAGCGCCGGGCATTGAAGACATACTGCTTGCCGACGAGAGGGGAATCCCCGATAATTTCCAGAGCGTTTCGTGGTCCCTTGTTTCATTTTTTCTTACCAGCGGAAGGGAAGAGTATTTCAGGACGCTCACCGACTGCTTCATGGTGCTTTCCGGGGAAAAAACCGCCGCCGAAAATTCCCGGGCGGTAGCGGACCGCATACGCATGTGGAACACGCTTGAAAACCTGGAGAAAGACTACCGCGCGTACATCAATTCCCGCAGGACCTTCGCGGAACTGGTTGCCGAAGGGGAAAAAGCCTACGCGGAAGGCGATTCCGCCGGGGCGGAACTGGCCTTTGTCACCGCGATGAACCAGAAGCCTTCCCTCCACGTCCCCTACTACTACATGGGCCTTCTTTCCTACGGGGAAAACAGCTATGTCATTGCCGAAGAATACTACCGCATGAGCCTTGAGCGGGGCGCCGATTTCGCCCTTGTTTCCTACGCGCGGGGCGTCAACGCCGCCGCGGCGGGCAAAAACCGCGAAGCCCTTGCCTTTCTGGAAGAAGCCGCCAAGGCGTCCCCGCAGCGTTACCGTGAAAAGGCGGAAAGCCTCATGGCCCGTCTTGAGGGAAATTCCCCCTAGCGGTCTGCCGCGCCTTGCGCCTGCATTTTCAAAAAAACCGCCGGTTTATACGTCGGCGTTTCCACGGTCCCCGGCGCCCGTTTCGGGCCGCGGCCCGCGCCTCCTCCGCCTGTTACGCGGCTTGCGCGGTTCGGCGGGAACGTCCTCGGCGGGGCCGGGGTTCCTCGCGGCGGGAAGCGGTTTTTCATGGAAGGGTTTTCCCCGTTCAAGGAAACGCGATTTCTTGATGGTGATGCCATGGGCGGCAAAGACAAGCCTTACCGCGCTGTCCAGTTCCACCCTGGGCGGGTTCATGGGAAGGACAAAGGCGCGGGCCAGCGCGAAGGTGCTCTTGTAATTTTCCGCGATGCCCGCCTCCCAGTCCGTTTCGTCCTCAAGATAATCCTGTATAAGGGCCGCCAGCGTCTGGCCGGGGAGGTTTTTGAAACCCGGTTTGTTAAGGAGTTCAAGGCCCGCCAGATACCGGCCGCGGAAGCCGCTTTTTTCCTCCATCAGGCGGGAGGCGGCCGGCTGGAGGTACCCGTAAAGGCCGAAACGTTCCAGCGCCCCGACAATAAGGGCGGCGCACGGCGACCGTATGATCTTGAAGATCTCCTCGGTAAGCCGCGAAGGGGAAACCGACAAAAGAAGCGGAGACTGCCGCCTTATTTTCCATTTGAGTGAAAGGGGAAGCGTAAAACCCGCCGCCGCGCCGTACTTCACCGCCCGTATCATGCGGACAGGATCGTCCTTGAATATCAGGGGAAGGGGGATAATGGGCCGTATCCGCTTTTCCCGTATGTCCTTCATGCCGCCGACATAATCCACGACGACCTCTTTCCCCGGATCGTAAAACAGGGCGTTCAGGGTAAAATCCCTCCGTAAAACATCCTCCTCAATGGAGCCGAAGGAATTGCCTGTGGGGCCTTCCTTGAGGGACCGGAAGGTGGAAACCTCGAAGATCTTCGGGCCGAAATACACGTGAACCAGCCTGAAACGGCGGCCTATGACGCGGGCGTTGCGGAAGACTTTTTTTATTCTGGCCGGGCTTGCCGCGCTCGCTATGTCGAAATCCTTGGGCTTTTTCCCCAGAATAAGATCCCGCACCGCGCCGCCCACAATGTACGTCTCGTAGCCCTGAGCCCTGAGCCGCTCGACAATGCTGACGGCGTCGCCGTCCACATCGGCGGCGTTGATACCGTGTTCATCCCTTGTATACACAAGGGCCTTTTTGACGGGCTTTCCGTCCTTGCGGGCAGAATATCTAAAGCGCAAACAACGCTCCTTCAGGAAAAAATATTATGGGCCGGCGTCAGGGCGCGCCGTTTCCCCCGGCCCGCTTCCGGCAGGGCTCCGGTCCGTTTCCCCGCTGTGTTTCAAAATCCAGTCAAGAAGGTTTTCGGCCACCTCTTCCCGGTTCGTTTCGTTGAGCGTCTCGTGCCTGGCGCCGGGGTACAGGACAAATTCAAGATCTTTCATCCCCATGAACCTGTATGCGTTGACAAGGCCGGTAGGACTTGCGCCCATGCCGCCCGCGGGATCGGCGCTGCCCGAAAAAACATACACGGGAAGATCCCTGTCTATCCTTTCCATGGCGGCCCCGGCGTGTATGCGGTAAAGCCCGTTCACCATATCCCGGTAAAAACCCGCCGAACAAAGCCCCCCGCAGGCGGGGTCCTGTACATAGGCGTCCACTTCCTGTTCGTCCCTGGAAAGCCAGTCGAAAGGCGTGCGGTTGGGCCTGAAGGGTTTGTTGTAGGGGCCGTCGGCGGCGGCTCTGGCAAGCGCGGACGGACGCCTTTTTCCAACGACAAAGGCAAGGACAGCCATAAAAACGGAGCCCGCCCGTATCCCGAACCCGCCGGGCCCCCTTGTGCCCGAAAGGATACAGCCGTCTATATGCGCCGCCCCGCCCGCGTCTTTTCCCGCGAAGGTTTCAATATAATGCTGCGCGATAAACGAACCCCATGAATGGCCCAAAAGAAACAGGGGAAGGCCGGGCCTTTCCTCCCGTATTTTCCTGTTGATGAGGTCTATATCCAGCGCCACCCTGTCAAAACCGCCCCGGTCGGCGCAGTGGCCCAAAAGCCCCCCGCGTCCCGGATCGTTCACGGCCGTATCGGCCGTCCTGCCGTAGCCCCGCTGATCGGCGGCCCACACCTCGACGCCCGCCTCGTTAAGCCGCCTGGCAAGCCTCCCGTAGCGCAGGGAATGTTCGGCCATGCCGTGAACAATATGCAGAACCGCCTTGGGGCCTCCGCCGGGACTCCAGCGGCGGAGAAAAAGTTTCACGCCGTCATCGGATGTAAACCACCCGGCGGAATCAGCCTCAAAAACACCGTTCATGCCTCATTGTACCGCGCTGTTTATGTTGTTGCAATGATGGTATAAAATGATCGGGTGAGCGTGGAAAGAGGGGACATTGTCACCGCTTCGGTACAGGAAATAGCCGCGGGAGGGGCCGGGCTTGCCTCCGTGGAAGGCATGAAGGTCTTCATAGCCATGACCGCCCCCGGCGACACGGTAAGGGCCCGTATCACCCGGAAACACAAAAACTGGGCCGCCGCGGAACTTGCCGGCGTGCTTGAGCCTTCGCCCCTGCGGAAGGAACCGGCCTGCCCCCTGTACGGGATCTGCGGGGGCTGTTCCCTCCAGCATCTGCCGTACGAATTCCAGCTTGAAGCCAAAACCGCCATACTGAAAAACGCCTTTACCCGCATAGGGCGCACCGGCATTCCCCTTCTTGACGCGGCGGCCTCCCCGCCCTGGGAATACCGGAACAGGGTGCGGCTTCACCGCGCCGGGGAAAACCTGCCCGCGGGCTTCAAGGCA
>JAISEB010000192.1 GCA_031264395.1 Treponema sp.
GGGTGAGCCAATCGCTTCCGGGCGGCCCAAACTTGGGGACAGTACGGGACAGTTCTTCATCAAGGGCATCATATTCTTCATCGGACAGATCTGTATAGGTCATCGTTTCTCCTGGTCCCGGAGCTGTTCAAGCACTGCGGGACGCATATCCATCGCGTGAAAGACCTTTATCGTGTCCTCGCCGATGGGGTTATAGAATACTTCAATCGGGTTACCTGCCCGGTTGAAGCCAATGAAGCCCTATTTGTTATCGTAACCTTCCAGTTTCCGCGCAAAGATTCTGGTCTTGTAGGCATACCGAATATCTTCCCCGGTAACACGATGTTTGAACGCGGAGGGCGCGAAGACGATTTCGGGCTCCATATCTTTTATATTATTTCAAAACCGGGGCGGATACAAGGCAAGGTTGCATAGGGATTAGCATATCAGTATGATTAAAAATATTCAGAATGGTTAATTTGCCGTCGATAACAAGGCCGTCCTGCATATCTTCTGTTACAAGATATTTGCTGCCAGCTTTCAGAGCGGCAACGACCATCAAGGCATCAAAATAGGATATGAAAAACTTGTGATGATAATCGAGCGCTTCGGTTACAAAGTCTTCGGTAACGGTTATGAGTTCACAATTATCGTGTATACTGGTTAGAAGTCTTTGTATATTGTCAACAGGAACAGGATATTTTTTTGTAAAGATGTTACATAGTTCATTGAGTACCTGCGTACTGACAACGCAGTCAAAAAAAGCGGTTGTCTGTTCGGAAACAAGTTTCTTTTGCGGGTCGTCCGTCCGTTGAATATAGACAAAAATATTGGTGTCAATAAAAGCCTTATCGCTCATTGGCTTCGTCCCTGTTGAACTTGTACCCGGTCATATCAACGCCAATAGAATAGATTTTTGATTTTTTGGCCGTTTTGACAGGTTCTTTGTTCAATACAATAACCTTGACACTTTCGGCAACGCTGTTCCGGTATTCAACAGGGATGGGTATTACCCCATTTTCCACAAAAGTTTCAAACTCTACAGCCTGCATAATTTTCTCCATTCCAAACCCAAGCATAGACTTTTTGGCGTGATTCGGCAAGGCGGCAATGTTGAGCGGTTTGTTTGCCGTTGCCGCCGCATTGTCATAAATCCCGGACCGGATTATAATCAGGGTGTATTGCAACGGAAGTTGTTCAACAACTATATTTTTCTTCATAAAAGGAAACGCCATGAAAATTGATTCCACCCTTAAAAACCTCGACAGCTTTTTCCCGGCTGATTTTACCGAAGACCGGAAGGCCAGGGCCAAAACCCTGTTTCTGAAAAACCTTTCGGAGGAAGCCCATCGCTTTTACGGGGGGAAGATGCAGACTGTGCCCAAATGCGGCATTTACGGCCTTAACTGGTTTAACGTTTGGTATACGCCGGGGGTTTCAAAGATCTCCACGACTATACGGGACAACAACGACGCCTCGTTCGGCCTTTCAAACCGGGGGAATCTGGTGGCGGTGGTTTCCGATTCAACCCGCGTGCTGGGCGACGGCGATTGTACGCCTCCCGGAGGGCTCGGGGTCATGGAAGGCAAGGCCATGATCATGAAATACCTGGGCGGCGTGGATGCCGTTCCCCTCTGTGTTGATTCGCGGGGTCCTGACGGCAAAAACGATCCCGGTAAACTTATCGAATTTGTCAAAATGGTCCAGCACTCCTTTGGGGCCGTCAATCTGGAAGACATCAGCCAGCCTAACTGTTTCAGGGTGCTGGATGAACTCCGTGAAGTCTGCGACATTCCCGTATGGCACGACGACGCGCAGGGAACGGCCTGTATCACTCTGGCGGGACTTGTTAACGCCCTGAAACTTGCGGGCAAAAAATTGAGTGACGCGAAGATCGTGCTCCTTGGCGCGGGCGCTTCCAACACAACCATAGCCAGGCTCATTCTTGCCGACGGCGGCGATCCTTCACATTTAACTGTCTTCGACACCAAGGGCTCTCTGCACGCCGGCCGTGAGGATATAAAGGGCGACAAGCGGAATTACCGCAAATGGGAACTCTGCGAAAAAACCAATCCCCGGCGTTTGCCGTCCATGGACGAAGCCATGAAGGGCGCGGACGTGCTCATCGCGCTTTCCACGCCGGGCCCCGATACGGTAAAGCGTGAATGGATAAGGTCGATGGCTCCCAAATCCATCGTCTTTACCTGCGCCAATCCCGTGCCCGAGATCTGGCCCTACGCCGCCAAAGAAGAAGGCGCCTTTATTGTCGCAACCGGCCGGGGCGATTTTCCGAATCAGGTGAACAACTCGGTCTGTTTTCCCGGCATACTCAAGGGGGCCCTCCTTGTGCGGGCGCGGAAGATCACGGACGGCATGGCAATACGCTGCGCCCATTCCATCGCCGAGTTTTCCGAAAAGCGCGGCATCACTCCCGATAACATCGTTGCCACGATGGACGAAACCGATGTCTTCGCGGAGGAAGCCGCCGACGTTGCCGTCAAGGCCGTTGAAGAAGGCGTGGCCCGGATCAATTTAACAAGGGATGAAGTGTACAGCCGCGCCATGGCCGACATAAGCGCCGCCCGCGCCCTTGTGGAAGACATGGAAAAGCAGGGCCATATCAAAACGCCGCCGCCTGAAATGCTCGAGTCCGCGCTGGCAAAGGCCATAGCGGCGGTATAGGGAACTTCTGGAAACCCCGGTTGGGTTTTTAGAGGCGCCCTATAGGCTGTTTACGCGAACAGATCCCAAAAGCCCGGATAGGTAACATCCGCCGCTTCGGCTCCCTCTATGCAGGCGGGGCCCGCGGCGAGCGCCGCGGCGGCAAGCGCCATAACGACGCGGTGATCGCCCCGGCCGTCAAGGGACACGGGGGAAGGCCGCGGCCGTTCTTCCGCCCCGGAGCGGAGGCGGGGATTTCCGTGTATGACAAGCCCGTCGGGCCTTTCGGCGCAAGTGATTCCAAGTTTGCCAAGCTCGGCGGCCATTACGGCAATGCGGTCCGTCTCCTTGATTCTGGCGTGGGCCACATTGGCAAGGACCGTATCTCCTTCGGCAAAGGCCGCTACGGCGGCAAGCGCGGGGAGCGTGTCAGGCGCGGCGTTAAGATCGAACACGCCGCCGCGCAGTTTTCCCGGACATGAAACGGCAAGGCCTGAGTGTTCCCACGTTACCCTGCATCCCATGCGGGCAAGCATATCGAAAAAGACCTTGTCGCCCTGGGTATCTTCGGGATCAAGCCCGAGGAGCGCCGCCCTTCCCCCCGAAACGGCGGCCGCCGCGGCGGGAAACGCCGCCGAGGAAAAATCGGCGGGCACGGGCCCCGGCAGAGGCCCGTACGATGATCCGCCGGGAATCCTGAAAAACGAAAAATCACCGGCTTTTTCATAAGGGATCTTCTGGGCCTCAAGATACGAAAGGGTCATTTCAATGTAGGGTTTTTCGTTGAGGAGCGGCACGCTGATTTCGGTGACCGTTCCCGCCGGGGCCAGCGGGGAAGCGAGGAGCAGCGCCGAAAGGTACTGGCTTGTCGGGCAGGGAAGGCTCACCCGCCCGCCCTTCCATGGCCCCTGTACGGTAACGGGGGCGCAGCCGTTCCGGGATTCCACCCGCACTCCAAGGCCCGAAAGCGCGTCAAGAAGCGGGGCGGCGCTGCGCCGCCTGAGCTGCCCGTCTCCCGTAAACGTAAAGGGCTCTCTTCCCAATGCCGCCGCCGCGAGCGCAAGGTAGAGGGTGGTGCCGGAATTTCCCGCGTCCAGTACGCGCGCGCCGTCCCGGCCCGGCAGTCCCGGGGCGCCCCGGACCGTCCATTTTATCAATTTTCCGTGGCCGGGGGGATTGGGACAAGGCGGCTCAGGATCATCTTCCCTGTACTCGCCGATTTCCGCGCCGAGGCCGCGGCACACCGATACGCAGGATCGCGCGTCCAGCGAATCAAGGGGGCCTTCGATCTCCGAAACCCCGTTTGCCAGCGACGCGACAAGGAGCCTCCGTATGGTGTGGGACTTTGAGGCGGGAACGCGGACGCTTCCCTCAAAACGGCGCGGAACGACGGTGCGGCGCACGGCTTTCCCCCTAAAACACAACCGCGAAGATGACGCTTGTGATGATCCCCATGAGCCCTATGGCGATGCCGCTCATGGCCCCCTCTGTTTCTCCCAGTTCCAGGGCGGCCGCCGTTCCTATGGCGTGGCCCGAAGCCCCCATGGCTACTCCCGCGGCAACAGGGTCCTTAAGGCGCAGCGCCTTGATTATGAAAGGCGAAAAGACGGCGCTGAAGATCCCCGTAATGATAACCGCCGGAACGGCGATGCCCGCGACGCCGCCGTTTTTTTCGGCAAGTTCAAGCGCAATGGCGGTGGTAACCGATTTTGGAAGGAGCGACGCCGCGGCGTCGCCTTCTACGCCAAGAAGACGGCAGAGGCCCCAGGTGCTGAAAATCGAAGCGGCCGATCCCGCGATACAGCCCAGCGTAATGGGGATGATGTTTGCCATGAGGGCGGCCCGCCGGCGGTAAATGCGCAGCGCGAGGATCACCGTTACGGGAACCATGAACATGACGATTATGTTTCCCCCCGCCTCGTACTGTTCGAGGGTAAGGGGCGTAAAAACGATGATCAGTATGACAAGTACATTGGCAATGACAAGCGGGCTTGTAAAGGGTGAAGGAAACGCCCTGCGGACAAGGACCCCCGCGCCGAAACAGGCAAGGCTTATGAGGATGCCGCATACAGGATGTGAAAGCAGGTAATCCATGTTAATCCTTTTTCATCAATTTTCTGCAAAGCCGCACGGTTCCGTACGCGGCGGCAAAGGTAATGACGGAGCAGGCGCAGCAAATAAAAAGCATCCGCCATACCACAGGCCGTATGAGTTCGAAATTCCGCAGTACGGCCGCCGCCGCGGGAAGGAAGAAAAAAGCCATGTTGGCGCTGAGAAAATCGGCGGTTGCGCCAAGATGTTCCGGCTTGAGGACCCGTATGCCCAGCGCCGCGAACATGAGGATCATTCCCAGCACGCTGACGGGAAGTCCCGTCGGAATAAAGCGGGCGATAATTTCACCGGCAAACCCAAAGGCCAGAATGACGCCAAGTTGTCTAAAGACCATGCCGGACATGATAACAGAAAACGGATTTATTTAGTAGCC
>JAISEB010000219.1 GCA_031264395.1 Treponema sp.
GGCGGCCGTTTTGTTCCCCAGCGTTTTCTCTATGTGGATGAACTCCGCGGCGCCGTTATTAACGGCGTTTTTGTCAAGGAACGGACGCAGATAACCATAACGAAGCCTTCGTTTGAAAAGGTGGCCGATTCGGTATTTTCAAAAACGTTCCTTGAATCGGTAAACCGGTGACGCGGAAAGCCGGCGCCAGCCCGCCGGGCGCCGGCAGGGCCGTCCAAAACGGGTTTTTCGCGTGCGTCATGGTTGTTTTCCTGTTTTTCCTGCCGCCTTTTCCGGCCGCGGCGGATGAAGCGGATCTTTTGGACAGGGATGTTGATTCCCTCTTTGATGAGCCCTTTGCCATTCCGGACACGGACGCCGGCGAAGGAACGGCGGAAGGCGGCGAAACGGCGAAAGAAGAGGCCGGGGAAAATCCCGCCGCAAATGTTCTTTCGGATCTTTTGCGGCGCATCGGTTTTTCCTTCGATGCGTATTATTTCTTTTTCGGCGGCATTGCCCCGGGATTCAGGGAGGCGCCCTGGTTCGGCGGCGGCAGGGCGGATTTTTCCCACGGCGCGGGCGGGGGAATGAATTCCGGCCTTGCCCTTGATGTTCAAGTTTCAAAACACCTGCGGGTCAAAAACGATTTTCAGGTTTCACTGCCCCCGTTCAGGTTTTTGCTGAAGGAACTGTTTTTTGATTACAATCTGCAGGATTACGCCTTTTTCCGCGTGGGAAGGTATTCTTTCTCTTGGGGCATTTCTCCCAATTATCCCTACACCGACCTTTTGGCAAGGGTTCCCACAGGTTCGAGCGGCGGCGATTCCTACTTTGCCAAGGTGAACATTCCCCTGGGGATAGGCGGGCTTGAATTTCTTGCGATGACCCGCACCGGTTTTGTTTCCAATATGAACGCCCCGGCCTCCGATGAAATAGGATACGGCGGCAGATTCAATCTGGCCTTTACCTGGGCGGACATGGACTTCGGTTTTTTTTATCTAAAGGATATGCCGTTCAGAAATTATGTTTCCGTTAAAAGTACCGTCTTTGATACCGAAGTCTACGCCGAAGCGCTCCTTTCCATGCATCATGATCCCTGGAGCGACATGAAGTTTTCCGCCAGTTTTGGTTTTATACGGTTCTTCTTTGGCGAAAAGCTCCGGCTTAACGGGGAATTCTACTACAACGGTGAAAGTAACGTGTTGCGCTACAACCCCAGGACAAATATCAGGGAAGAGGAAACCGTTCCCTTTATCAAGGGTTATAACTGCGCCTTCAATGTAGTGTACAGTCCGGGTTTTAACGGGCTGCATCTTTTTACCCAGTGCCTCTATGCGGTTAATGAAAAATCCGTGCAGCTGGTGCCCGGCCTTTACTTTGATCCGTTTCCCCATGTACGCGTCTCCGCGGCCGTGCCCTTGGCGCTTGGGAGCAGGAACGGAACGTATTATACAAGCAATGCGGACAAATTCAACCGTCCTGTTAGTCTTGTCCTGCTTGTTTCCCTGAGCGGCAGTTACCGCTACAGCCATTCCGATTAAGCCATGGAGACAGAATGGGTATAAAAGGCATAATCCTTGCGGGGGGAGCCGGTACAAGGCTTTATCCGCTGACCAGGGCGGTGTCAAAACAAATACTGCCGCTTTACGACAAGCCGATGATCTACTACCCCCTGTCGGCGCTGATGCTTGCGGGCATACGGGACGTGCTGATCATCTCTACGCCCCGTGATATTGGCCTTTTCAGGGAACTGTTCGGCGGCGGCGAATGGCTGGGGATGCGTTTTGACTACAAGGTTCAGGAAAGCCCCAGAGGGCTGGCCGACGCCTTTATACTTGGCGAAGAATTTATCGGGAAGGACCCCTGCGCCCTTGTGCTGGGAGACAATGTTTTTTACGGCAGCAGGTTCAGTGAAACCCTTATGAGGGCGGCGTCAAGGGTTTTGGGAGAAGGCGGAGGCGTCATCTTTGGCTATCCGGTCAAAGATCCGTCGGCATACGGGGTGGTGGAATTTGACCGGGACGGCAGGGCCGTTTCCATAGAGGAAAAACCCGCAAGGCCAAAGTCCCATTACGCAGTGCCGGGGCTTTACTTTTACGATAACGGCGTCATAGCAATTGCGAAGAACGTCAGGCCTTCCGCCCGGGGGGAAATCGAAATTACCTCGGTGAACAACGCCTATCTGGAACAGAACCGGCTTACGGTTGAACTTTTGGGCCGGGGCATGGCCTGGCTTGATACCGGCGCCTACGACAGCCTCCTTGAGGCGGGCGCGTTCATACAGACCATACAGAAACGGCAGGGAATGTATGTATCCTGCATAGAGGAAATTGCCTATGCGAACCGCTGGATAACAAAGGACGGTCTTTTGGCTCTTGCCTCTTCCTACAAAACCGAATATGGAGAATACCTGAAATATGTCGCGGAGAATTCATAATGCCCTTTGATTTCAAACCCTGTCCCATTGAAGGGCTTTACGAGATACAGCCAAAAGTGTTTGGGGACGAGCGGGGATATTTTTTTGAGGCATGGTCGGAACGCGATTTTGCCGCCTCGGGCCTCGAACAGCATTTTGTTCAGGATAACCAGTCCCGTTCCATACGCGGCGTGCTTCGCGGCCTTCATTTTCAGAAGACACATCCCCAGGGTAAACTGGTCAGGGCCATATCGGGCGAGGTGTTTGACGTAGCCTTGGACATACGGCCCGGTTCTTCCAGCCGGGGGAAATGGCACGCGGTAGTTCTGAGTGGCGAAAAGCAGAATCAGTTCTGGATACCCGGAGGTTTTGCGCACGGATTTTTGGTGTTAAGCGAGTTCGCCGTCTTCGCCTACAAGTGCACCGATTTTTATCACCCCGAAGACGAAGGGGGAATCCTCTGGAACGATCCTGAAATCGGCATAACCTGGCCTGATCTGGGGATGGACTATCTGCTTTCCGCCAAGGATAAAAAACTGCCATGTTATGGCTGATTGGCGACAAGGGCATGCTGGGAACGGAGCTTGCCCGCCTTCTGGAAAAACGGGAAATCCCCTTTGCCGGTACGGACCGGGAAGTTGACATTACCGATCCCGCGGCGCTTGCCGCCTTTGCCGCGTCGATCCGGGAAACGCCCGCCTGGATCATTAACTGCGCCGCCTATACCGCCGTGGACAGGGCTGAGGATGACGGTGAAGCCTGCCGCCGCCTCAATGTTCTGGGCGCGGCCAACATCGCAAAGGCGGCCGGGGACTGCGGCGCCCGGCTCATCCACATTTCCACCGATTATGTGTTTGACGGGAAGGGCGTTTATGACGAAAGCCTCCGGGGGCCGCGTCCCTATCGCGAAGACGACGAGACCAATCCCATAGGCGTATACGGTCTTGCCAAACGGGACGGGGAAAACGCCGTCATGGAAAACAGCAAGAATGCGTACATCATCAGAACAGCCTGGCTTTACGGCAGGTACGGCGCCAACTTTGTGCATACCATGCTCCGGCTCATGAAGGAACGGGATACCGTAAAGGTAGTAAACGATCAGCGCGGCAGCCCCACTTGGGCCTTTGACCTTGCATCCGCGGTACTTACCCTTGTAAACGCGGTGAACGGCGGCGAAAAAGTTCCCTTCGGCATTTATCACTACACCAATGAGGGGAACATCAGCTGGTTTGATTTTGCCCGTGAAATTTACTCGCAGGGCCGCCGCCTTGGGCTGCTCCCCAAAGACTGTACGGTACAGCCCTGTACCAGCGCGGAATTTCCCGCACGGGTAACGCGGCCTGAATATTCGGCGCTGGACAAGGCGAAAATCAGGGCGGCGCTGGGGCTTGCGATACCGGAATGGAATAAAAGTCTTGAAAAATACCTGGCGGAGATGAATTAATCGTATGCGTTCCCTGAAAAACATTCTGGTTTCAGGCGGCTCGGGATTTATCGGCTGCAATTTTATCCGCACCCTTCTGGAAAAAACTCCCGCTTTTACCGGCAGAGTTGTCAACCTCGACGCGCTGACTTATGCGGGAAATCCCGCAAGCCTTGCGGATGTTGAAGCGGCGTACGGCAAGACCGCGCATCCCGGCGTAAACGCCGCGGACAGCACGGGCGTCCGCTATTTTTTTGAAAAGGGCGACATCTGCGACCGTTCCCTTGTGGAATCCCTGTTCAGGACCTACGATATTGATACGGTGGTCCACTTTGCCGCGGAAAGCCATGTGGATCGTTCCATCCTGGGACCCGAGGCGTTTATCAAAACCAACGTCATGGGAACATTTACCCTGCTGGATACCGCCCGGCAGTGCTGGGCGGACGGTTCCGGGGTAATGCGGCAGGACTCGCTTTTTCATCACATCAGTACCGACGAGGTTTACGGTTCGCTGGGCGAAACGGGGCGTTTTACCGAGACGACTCCCTGTGATCCCCGGTCTCCCTATTCGGCAAGCAAGGCGTCAAGCGATCATTTGGCAATGGCCTATTACCATACCTATGGGCTGCCGGTTACCCTTTCAAACTGTTCCAACAATTACGGCCCCTGTCAGTTTCCGGAAAAACTCATTCCCCTCATGATCCTCAACATGCTGGAAGGAAAGCCCCTGCCTGTATACGGCGACGGGAAAAACATCCGCGACTGGGTGTATGTGGAAGATCATAACC
>JAISEB010000221.1 GCA_031264395.1 Treponema sp.
CGTTTTGCAAAAAGCTCGGAGACTCGGGAATTCGAGGGACAGAGCTTTATGGGAACCTCTAAAACCCCGGCTGGTGTCTTTAAATCAATGCCCATAACAAGGTTTTTAGAGGCATCCTTATCTTTGAAATAAAAGCCGTGTTTGGAAATGCGGCCGGATTTAATCCCCGGTGATAGCCCTTTTGAAAAAAGCCGGCCTTGGCCGGGCCCAAAAATCCTTTCACGGCTGAAATTTCGTTTGAAACCGTATACCAAAGACACCTGAAGGGATATTCTGTGTTTATGAACAAGAGCGGGCTTGAATGGACCGAAGAGAGCAGTAAAGCGGTTTTTCGCTGTCCGGTTTTCTCAATCAGGGAAAGCCGGTGCCGTTCCCCGGATAACGAGATCGGCGCCTTTACCGTACTGGACTGCCCCGACTGGGCGATTATTGTGCCTGTTATTGACAATCCCAAGGGAAAAAAATTCGTAATGGTGCGGCAATGGCGGCATGGTTCCCGGGAAATCAGCCTGGAATTTCCCGGCGGCGTTTTCGAACCCGGAGAAGACGCGGCTCAGGCGGCGGCAAGGGAACTGCGGGAAGAAACCGCCTACAGGGCAGGGAAAATTCAAACAATAGGCGAATTCAGCCCGAATCCGGCCATCATGTCCAACCGCGTCCATTTTTTTCTTGCGGAAGAACTTTACAACACCGGAAAACAGGACCTGGACAAGGACGAATATGTAGAAGTTGAACTGGTAAACATCCGGGAGGTTTTTCGCGGCTTGGGGCGTCCGCCCTTCATCCATGCCCTCATGGGAACCGCCTTTGCCCTTTATCTGCAAAAAACCATAGCCGATTCAAACGATTTCCCTTTTTAGGCTGTACTGCTTGCCCGCACAGCCAAGACCCCCTCCTGGATATACCGCTTCAAGACGATATATCCACGGACAAGGTCTTGCAACCTGTTAAATAAAGAAAATTCGCAGTAAAACCGCGAATTTTCTACTTGGGACAACAGGCTCCTAGGGAAGCGGGGAATACGTTTTTCCCGGATCCCACATTCCCTGTCTTGTTTCACCCCTGATGCTGGGAATATCCAGAATCATGCCGGGATGAATGAGATCGGGATTATTGGGCTCAGGCATTTTGGCCCTGTTGGCGCTGTAAAGAAGCCGCCATTTGGCAGGATCTCCATAAGCCCAAGGCCTTCCGGCAATATTCCAGAGACAGTCCTTTGAAACGGCCCAAGTTCTCACCGTATATTGGGCGGGAAGCGGCGTCTCACCGGACTGGGGAGGAGCCTCAACGGCCTGAACAGCCTGAACATAAGCCAGGGCGTTTATAACCTTGCCGGCGGCGTTAATGGCGTCATCCCAGTTCTGGGCCGAACGGGCGGAAAGACTGTCGTTATAGTAAGTCTGGGCATCGCCGTATTCACGAGGATACCTTCCGGGAACGCCATTTGCGGCAGCCCAATCGATCCTCGATTTGGCGGCGGCAATGGCGTCGTTGGCTTCCTTGATTTTAAGCTGAAGGGCGACATATTCATCCGAAAGCTGCGCATAACGAAGGGCTTCTACCGCATAATTTGCCGAGGCGTCATAATCCCCGTACTCAAAAGATTCCTGAGCCAAATTGGTAAGCCGTACGCTTTCCACAAAATACCGGTTATTTCGTATATTTTGGGGAATCACCGGTTCGGCGTCGGAAGAAGCGGCCGCGGCAAGAGAAAAGGAAGGAAGAAAAGCCACAGGCTCAGGTAAATTTTCCGAACCATCATCCCACAGGTAATACACCACGTCGTTAAAATCGGAAAACCAAAGTCCCAGCGCCGTACCTGATTCTTCCGCCCGATCCGGCATCTCCACAAATACCGGCTCAGGAAGACCGGCGCCCCCGGACTGGGCAAACGCCGGAATTATCCCCGCAAGCATAACAATCAATAACAAAACTGTTTTACGAACCATCATTCTCCTCCTTCCAGTATCAATTCGGCTTTTTTGGCGGTTTCATCGCTTTCCTTCATTTTTTCCTCGGCGGCCTGTATCGCATCCTCCGCAATCCGGCGTTTTTCCATCGCATTCCGGCCCGATTCCAGGAAAAGGGCTTCCGACTGCTCATACAAACCGGCCGATTCTTCGAATTTTTCAGCCTTCAGGGAAGTTTCCGCCTGATTGAAGACCTGAACGGCGGCATTAAAACTGTCCCGAACCGCGATATTTGCCTTGAAATCCAGGGCATTCTGCCGCTGGGCGTCTGCGGAGGCCCTTTTTTCGGCCGTGAATGCGGTCCATCCGGTTTTAAGGACAAGAGCATAAAGGAGACTTGCTTCCTCCGCCCCATCCCGGGCCTGTTCGACATTTCCCGCGTCATAATCACCAACCGCGGCAAGACCAGCGGTATCGGCCTTGTCAAAATTACCGGGGTCATAAACAGCAAAATTTCTGTTTGTAATTGCCTGCCGGGTCAGATACGCATCGGCGCCGCTTTTCAGCGCCTGATACATGACAAGGGCCTGAGCCGCGGAATCCCTTGCCGCGTAAAAATCCTCTTTTTCATACTGGTCAAGAGCGGCGACAACAACCCTGTCGGCCTTGAGGAGGTATTGCGGAAATTGACCCGCAAGCCCGCTTGCAACCGCCGCGTCCCTCGCGGCGATTATCTCATCTTCCCGGGCCTGGGCATACAGAGGGACAGAGCTTCGGAAAACTCCGTCGTAGGCGTCGGCAGCAGCGTTATAGCCGGCTATCGCCTGCCGGACTTCCTCGGCGCTGGTTCTGGGAAGACCGCCGGCGGCGGCATACAGGCCTTCGGCAGACTCCCAATCACCGGGGAAATAAGAGGCGGCCTCAAAATCGGCGGCCCTTTTCCGCGACGCTTCCGCCCGCGCTATAGCGGCGTCAAGAGAAGCGCGATCCGGCGTTTCCGGGGAAGGGGCAGCCTCAGGAACAATGCTGGCGGGGGGCGCCGGCTGTGTACTCTTACAGGAAGCCATAAAAACACAGAACATAATTAGCAGAATAATACCGCCCTTTTTCATGAATATACTCCTTAAAATTTACAGTAGACTTCACCTTACTATACGCTTGCAAGTATAATACAGAATATTCCCGCCTTCAAGCGAAAGGTTTTCAATGAAGAACCCCGCCGCAGAGCGGGGCATTTTCATTCGAGAAGAAAAAGTCCTACGGACTTTTCTCATTTGATACCGGGGGCCTCTGCCCCGCCATCGTTGGCAGGGAATTGAACCGCCTTTTTCCCCGCACAAGCGGGTTCTTGAGTATTAGACCTCTTTCGAATAAAACAAAAATGGACCGGAAAAATTACAGATCTGCGTGAGGCAGTTACAAAATGACCGGTTTTGGAACTGTCTCATGTCTCAATCAGGGGAACCTCTGAAAACTCCGGCCGGGTTTCCAGATGTTTTTAGAGGCTATTCTTTCAAAACTGAAATTTTGAAAGAAGTTCTATAATTGCCCGACAATCCGGACTGTTATCTCTTAACCCGGATTGGCTTGCAAGTCCCGCAATTTCTTGTCAACGAACCTTTTTTGGTTCACCGGCGGCGAGATTGCGGCATTTTTAGTAGAATTTGTTCGATAACCGAAAGTATTGAACAACTCTGCCATACATTTTTCCAAGGAGGCACCGATGCCTGATTTTGATTTTTCTATAGAAAAGCACTTTGGCGTTCTTTCTATGGACAAAAGCGGATGGAGAAAGGAAGTCAATCTGGTTTCCTGGAACGGGCGAAACCCCAAGATTGACATTCGGGACTGGGCTCCGGGACACGAAAAAGCGGGAAAAGGCGTTACCCTGACCCCGGAAGAGGCGGAAAAACTGCTGGGATTCATTTCCACAGCCCTTGGAAGGGGTGATTAAGGTTTTTTGACAGAAAGCTCTGTCCCCATCATGATGATATGGAAGCAATAGCTTCCTGGGTCATTCTGTCGCAGCGTTCATTCATCTTGTTGCCTGCATGCCCCTTTATCCAGACCCATACAAGGGGAAAACAGGCCGAAAGTTCATCGAGTCGTTGCCACAGATCCCTGTTTTTTACCGGATCTTTGCCACTGGTCCGCCAGTTATTTTGTTTCCACGAATGAATCCACTGGGTTATACCTTTTTGGACATATTGAGAATCGGTATAAACCGTTATTTTTTCCGGGGACAGAGCTAGCCCAGGCAGAGCCTCAAGAGCCGCTATTACAGCCGAAAGCTCCATTCGGTTATTGGTAGTATTCGATTCGGCACCCCATTTTTCCATGATGATTTTGGCTGATTCAGGAATTTCCTTAGCTCTGTCCCCTTCGATTACCGCCCCGGAGTAAAAGACAGCCTCAATAATGTAGGCCCAGCCTCCGGGACCCGGATTACCGGAACACCCGCCATCCGTATAAATTGTAAGCTCTGTCCCCATATCTCTTGTATTTTCCATTTTTCGTCCTTATTTGTCCTCTTTTTCAGGTATTATTATACAAGTTATCCATTTTTGGTATTGCCTTTGATGTCTTTTTTTAGTATTTTATACTCAAGTCTTTAGGGACTTAGACCCTTACCATAAATAAGGGTAACAATCAATCACATAAAACCGGGTTTGTTCACTACAGGAAGGTCTTTTAAAGCCTTAATCGCAGGTGAATGACCGGGAAAAAAAGAGGAGAAAAAGAATCATGGCGAAACAGTTATTGTTCAACGAAGAGGCCCGGCGCAAACTGCTTGCGGGGGTTGAGCAGATTTCCAAGGCGGTCAAGGTTACCTTGGGTCCCAAGGGACGGAATGTTCTTCTGGACAAGAAATTCGGCGCTCCCACAGTAACCAAGGACGGCGTTTCCGTGGCAAAAGAAGTGGAACTTGCCGACCCTTATGAAAACATGGGCGCCCAGCTTTTGAAGGAAGTGGCCACAAAAACCAACGATGTGGCCGGCGACGGCACCACCACCGCCACCGTTCTGGCCTATTCCCTGGTGAAAGAGGGCCTCAAATCCGTGGCTGCGGGGATGACCCCCATTGAACTCAAACGGGGCATCGACCGGGCGGTAGAAGCCGCGGTAGAGGAAATCAAGAAAAACTCCAAGGAAATCAAGGATAAGGAAGAAATTTCCCACGTCGCCTCGGTTTCCGCCAACAATGACACCGAAATCGGCAATACCATTGCCGACGCCATGGAAAAGGTTGGCAAAGACGGGGTTATCACCGTGGAAGAGTCCAAAACCATGGACACCACCATCGAATTTGTGGAAGGGATGCAGTTTGACCGGGGCTATATTTCGGCCTACTTTGTAACCGATCGGGATACCATGTCCACCGTGTATGAAGATGTGTACATCCTTATCCACGACAAGAAAATCTCTTCCATGAAAGATATGCTGCCCCTGCTGGAAAAAGTCGCCCAGAGCGGCAAGCCCCTGCTCATCATCGCCGAAGATGTGGACGGCGAAGCCCTTTCGACCCTGGTACTGAACAGCCTCCGGGGCACCCTGAAAACCGTGGCCGTCAAAGCCCCCGGCTTTGGGGATCGCCGGAAGGCTATGCTGGAGGATATCGCCATTCTCACCGGCGGCGAAGTTGTCACCGAGGAACTGGGAATCAAGCTGGAAAATACCGAAATTTCCCAGCTCGGCAAGGCTAAAACCGTCAAAATCGACAAAGATAACACCACGATCATCAACGGCGCCGGTAAAACGAAGGAAATCCAGGACCGGATCGCCCAGATCAAGGCCCAGATTGAAGATACCACCTCCGATTACGACCGGGAAAAACTCCAGGAACGGCTGGCGAAGCTGGCCGGCGGCGTGGCGGTTATCAATGTAGGGGCCGCCACCGAGGTGGAGCTGAAAGAGAAAAAACACCGGGTTGAAGAAGCCCTTTCGGCCACCCGGGCCGCCATTGAGGAAGGCATTGTCCCCGGCGGCGAGCTGGCCCTGATTCAGGCGGCCATCGCCCTGGACAAGGCGGATCTGGCGGGTCTGACGGATGATGAAAAAGTGGGCTACAAGATCGTCAAGCGGGCTCTGGAGGAACCAATCCGCCAGATCGCCGAAAATGCCGGTCTTGACGGCGCGGTAATCGCCGATAAGGCAAAAGTTGAAAAGAAGGGAGTCGGCCTTGACGCGGCGAAGATGGAATGGGTAGATATGGTAAAGGCCGGGATCATCGATC
>JAISEB010000286.1 GCA_031264395.1 Treponema sp.
GACAAGCGGGTGTATCTGGGCGCTGTCGCGGGGGTAGTTTTCAGCGAGAGCGAAAAAAACTATGCCATGAAAAACGGCTTTTATGTGATTGAGCCCTCCGGTGATACCTTTACTATCACCAAACCGGAAGGTAAATACCACCCCCGTGAATGGTGAAACAAACCTTTCTGTATACCTGTCAGCAATTCTGAATTCAAGTACAACGAACCTCCGGTTCGCCCTCACGGATAGAACAGACTTTCAGTTTATATGTTGTCCGTGTCCGTCCGTGGTAAAATTGAACCCCGAAGCCCTGCCGGTCTGTGTCTGTCCGTGTTGGTTTTGAATTCGGAATTACCGCGCGCCTTATACGTCCCACTCAAGGAGGCTTGTTTCGGTAACGGAAGGCGTCCCGCCGCCTCCTGAGCCAGGGATTTTGAGCGTCTTTATTTCGAAGGGCCTGAAACTGAAACGGCCCTGCAGGCCCAGCCAGGGACATTCAATGTCCGCTTCGGCGGCCTTTCCCGCCGATTCAACGGCGCGGAGTATACAGCCGTCCCCGTCTTCGGCGCTCTTGATGGCGGTAACAAGCACCGTGGAATTCCCCTTTATTTCGCAGTAGCTTTTTTCAGGGGGAAGGGAACCCGGATGAAAGGATTCCACCACATACAGGGGGCCCTGGTTAAGTTCAAGGGCGCGCCGGGCGTATTCCGAGGCGGGGGGCTTTTCACTGTAGAGAACAAGCCGTATGTGGTACTCATGTTCGCCCTGATCCACATAGCGGTGGCTTATGTCGGCGCGGGGCCGCATGGGTTCGTGGTGGGCGTAGACGGGGCTGCGCAGAAGGGTAAGTGAAAGCGTCTTCCCCTGGGCGCTGCAGGAGTAGATCCCGTCGTTAAGCGCCGCCAGGGCGGGCCCGGAATTTTCCGAAAGGGCGGCCCAGCGCTGCAGGGGCCATTCCCTTCCGTCCGCGCTTCTTTCCATGGAGCCGTAGGGAATTTCCGAAGCGAAGGTCCTCCCGTTTCCAAAGGCGCAGGGGATGCTGAGCTTGAGGAGGCGGTGCTTTTCGTTCCATGTTACCCGCAGCTTGAGATCCACGGTCCCGAGCGCGCCGTTAACAATAACGCGCATAATGGCGGCGCTGTCAAAGAGCCTGTACGTGATTTCGTATTCCTCGGTTACCTTTCCCCGCGAAACAAGGGACCAGGATTCCCCTTTCATTTTCCGCCTTGCCCCTTCGTACGAGGGAAGAGCGTGGGTCCAGGTATCCGAATTGTCGTCGATAACGTCGAGGCTTATTTCCCCCGAAAGGTACTCGATCTTTTTTTCCCTGTCGAAGATCGAATTGACGCGGCACGAGTCCCTGTCAATGCGGGCCTCAAGGGCGCCCGACACAATGCGCGAGGAGGCCCTCGTGTAAAGAACGCCGGAAAGGCTTTCCCTGTCCATGCCGTTCCTGTGGCCCGTGAGCCTGAAGGCCGTGTACCCCAGCGGCGGCAGAACCGCGTTAAAACGCGCCGCGTGCGTGTAAAAACCCGCGATGGCGTTGGTGGGTACAAGTTCAAAGGGAATTTCGTTTCCGTGTACGTCGTGAACAGCGTCGCATACGCCGTTCACCTCAATACATTGTACGGTTTTCCAGGGATGGGGATTCCACACGATTGCCGTCGAGCCTTCCTCAAAAACCGCCGTCCGCGCGGCAAGGCGGTGCAGCAGCCTCGTCGTTATTTCGCCGGCCGTCTCCTCCGCCCAGCCGTAAGCGCCGAAAATTTTGGGATAGGCGTCGGGAATGGAACAGCCCCCCAGTGAATCGTGGAACTGGTTGACGAGGACTTTTTTCCAGCCTTCCCTCAGGGCTTCCCCGTCTTTTCCGCCTTCCCCGTCTCCCAAAACGCAGCTCATCTTTTCCGCCCTGATGAGATCCTGTTCCGTTCTGTTGTTTGCCTTTTTAAGGCGGCTCATGGAACTGTAGCAGCCTATGGCGTGGTACTGGAGTTCGTCCTTTACAAGAGGCCGCGCGGGCCTTTCCCCGCGTTCACACAGGGCGGAAACTTCGCCGAAGTAGCGTCCGGGATCGCTGTAGGCAATGTCCGCCTTTCCGCCGCCTTCTTTTATACAGGCGTCAAGGATGGCGAGGTTTTCTTTTGTCGGCCCGCCCCCGTGGTTTCCCACTCCGTAAAAACACATGAGGGGTATTCCTTCCTCCCCGGCAAGCTCCCGGAAAAAGGGGATCTTCCGTTCAAGCTCCGGCCCCCATTCGCAGCCGTTGGTGTATTCGGGGGGAACGCGGTAGGCGGTAACGCGGGAACCGTCTATGCCTTCCCATATAAAAAGATGGGAAGGAAGTTCTTTTTCTTTTTTGCCGGGCCGCATAAAAACATAGGAAGAAAGCCCCTGTCCCGCGAGGATCTGGGGAAGATTCCCGTTATGGCCAAAAGAATCTATGTTGTAGCCGAAATCCGCCGTCTTGCCGAATTTTTCCCTGAAGTACCTTTGGCCGTAGAGCCCCTGCCGCACAAAGGCCTCCCCCGACGGGGCGTTACAGTCAGGCTGAAGCCACCATCCTCCGGCTATGCGCCAGCGGCCGGCCGCCACCGCCTTTCGTATTCTTTCAAAGAGCGCTGGATCGGTTTTTTCGGCCACACTGTAGTAGTAGGCGCACGCGCAGGTAAAGACGAAGTCTTCATGCTCCGCTATCCGGTCAAGCGCCGACGCGAATGTGGCGCGTATTTCCTGCAGCCCCTCTTCCCATTTCCACAACCACAGCACGTCTATGTGGGCGTTGCCGACAAGATGAATGCAATTTGCCATAAAAAACTCCCGTAACGGCGCAGTCGCCCGTTTATGTGAAGTTGTTCAATAACTGAAGTTTTCGAACAACTTCCGTTTTACAATTCAAGAACAACCGCCCTTACGCTAAAGGGAGGCAGTTCAAAGGACAGTTTTCCGCCGTCAAGCAGGGCTTCTCCCGTCCGTTTTGTTTCGCACGCGTCGGTTAGATACGCCGACTTTACCCCGAAACCCAGCCTGAAAACCGCCCGGGTTTTTTTGCCCTCGATCTCGTACACCCGGAAGATAAGGCGGTTTCCGCCCGACTCGGGCCGCTTGACGGCCGAAAACGCCGCGCTTCCCCCTTCCAGCGAAAGAAAGCCGTTTTCGGCGGCAAGGCTTCCCCCGTGGAATTTTCCCGAAATGACCGTACAGGGATGGCGGTACTCAAGGCTTTCGCGGGCCGCTTCGGCCGGGCTGCTTCCCGCCTTGAAGGGAACGATGGCAAAAGAGATGCGGTGGCGTCCCGTTTCGGGAACAGGATCGGGAGCGTAAGCGCCGCGGATCAGGGTAAGGGCCACACTGGCCTTCCCGGCCCCTTCTTTGCCCGGACGCCGCCTGTCCTGTTCCAGGCAGCGGAAACCGTATTTGTCCATGGAAAGGAGGGCCAGCGAAACGGGACCCGAAACATTTTCGGCAAGGACAAAACTTTCGGCGGGAAGATCCATGTCCGCCCCTTCCCTGTTTGTTACGCCGAAGGGAATGTCGAAGAGGAAGCGGGGCGTGTAGTCAAGGGGAAGGTAGAAATGCAGATTCGGCGCGCCCCCCGTTTCGTCGGAACCGGTTTCACGCCAGTCGCAGGTAACGTCGTAACGGAGGCGCTTCGATCCCGCGTCAAGCGAGACGGCCGCCTCAAGAAACGATCCATTGCCGAAATGGGCGCGGAGCAGAAAGGCGCTCCGCAGCGTCTTCCGGCCGAAATGTACCGCGTCGGTATGCCCGTAGAGATCGTCTTCATGGCGGGATTCATATATGACGGGGATGATCTCGATGTTCCCGGTGATGTCCGCGATCTCCTTGTAACGGCCCTCGAACCAGGCCGACATGCCCGGATGCCAGTTGGTGATCCCCTTGTATACGCTTTCCTTCGCGAGGCGGAAAATGCCGCAGGGGGTCCCGGCCGCCGCGAGTTCCGCGCCGCTTTCCTTGTCGATAAACGAGGCTATGCTCCCGTCGCGGGGGCTCAGGGTCACTTTCACCTTTTCATTTTCCAGGATGAAGGTATCGGGCTTTTGGACGCGCATGTCGTTGATAAAAACAAAGCGCTGTTCGTAGTTCTTTTTTTCTTCGAGCACTATGGACGAATAACCCGCGGCCGGAACCGCCGCGCGGACGATGACGGTGTCGAAGTGATGGCCCCAGTAGTCGCCGCTTTCGCCGCGCTGGAACTCAAGGGCTTTTCCCCCGGCGTCCCGCACGGCGGCCTCGTCTATGCTGCCTTCGTAATCCCACACGGTTACCGGGACAAGTTCCTTCCGCTCAAAGGGAAGGGGATTGAAGATGTGGTAAACCCGCGTGAGTCCCGCGTTCCGTCCCGTCTGGCCGAAGCCCGCCCCCGCGCCTTCGCCCCGGGATTCCCCGTCATCCGCCTTTGCGCCCGCCGCCAGGGCTCCGGTGTTTATCCCGGCCGCTATCGCCTCGAGGGCTATGGTCCTTGCGGACTCCGCGGCAGCGAAGACCTCCTGGTAAAGGCCCGACGCGTGTTCCCTTGTTTCGGCAACCCCGGAGCCGGGAATGATGTCGTGAAACTGGTTGAAGAGGATCTTGTGCCATGCTTCCCTTAAAAGGGCGGCGGGGTATTCCTTTCCGCAAAGGATCATCGCCGCGCTTGCATACCACTCGGCTTCTCTCATAAGCCGTTCCGCCTTCCTGTTTCCCGCCTTGATCCTCGTCTGCGTCGTGTAACAGCCGTCGCACAAAAAATTGATCTCGCCGTCCAGAACAGGAAGTTTTTCCGCGCGGCCGGACGCCCCGTCAAAATAATCGCGGAGGCGTCCAAAGGTGAATTTCGGGTAAAGCGGCCATGAGTTCATTTCGATGATGCGGTTAATGTCCCGCCGGGTGGGCCCGCCGCCGTGATCTCCTACTCCGTACACCTTGAGCAGCTTTTTCCCGCCTGTGAGCCGGGCAAGGGCGGGCGCGTAATCCGCGGTGAAAGGGCCGATGTCGGCGTTGTACCAGAAGGGCTCGGTGTACACGATAACGTCTTTTCCCGACGGGGCCTTCCAGCGGTAGAGGATCTGTTCCCCCACCTGCCCCCGGCAGTGGTAGTAATAGCGCACCCCGCCCGAATCGAGGATCTCAGGGACATTCCGGCTGTGCCCGAATGTATCGGGCTCAAAGTCTATCACAAGATCGTCCGGGCCCAGGCCGAATTGTTCCCGCATGTATTCCCTGGTGTACAAAATGTGGCGGGTAAGGCTTTCGCCCGAAGGCATGTTCTTGTCGCATTCAACCCAGGTTGACGCGGTAACTTCCCAGCGGCCTTCGCGCACTCTTTCCTTTATTTCCTCAAACATCGCGGGATCGAACTGTTCCACGATCCTGTAAACCGACGCCTGCGACTGGGAAAAGATAAAGCCGGGAAATTCCTTCATCATGTCAAGCATGGTACGCATGGTGGCAAGGGTAGCGGAGACGGTTTCGTTGTAGCCCCACATCCAGTTCATGTCGATGTGGGCGTGGGCGGCGCAGAGGAATTCGAAGCTCTTTGCCTCCTCCGCCAGGTTCAAAAGCGGGCCTTCTATTTCCTCAACGCCTTGGGCCGAAAGGCCCCCGCGCTCTATCATGGCGGCAAGGCGGGAGGCCGCGCCGGAAACAGGGGCGTCCCAGGCCCCGCCCCGTGAATCGGAAAGGGCCGAAAGAAACCGGAGTTCGGCATACAGGCGGGTAAAAAAACGATTGGTTTTCAACTCTTTTACATAGTTTTCAAGGCTTTGCAATTGCACATGGTTATCGTTCATCCGTATCATGAGGGGGCCTCCGCGCCTAATAGAGTTGCTTAATGGTTACTAAACCTGTCCAGTGTATACCCGAAGCCGCAAAATCACAACAGGAAACGGCGTTACGAAAGAAAACCGTTTTTTTCGTTTTTTTTAGTTATTGAAAGTTTTTTTTGACAAACCGTAATTTTTCCCTTATACTGGCTTTACTGTTAATAAACACGGAGGAATTCATGAAAAGAATCGCAGCGGTTGTATGTGTGTTGTTCGTCCTGGCGGCGGCGGTATTTGCCGGTCCGGGACAGCAGGGATCATCCGGAGGGGGAGCGGGGGAGAAAGTCGTTTTCTGGACTTCCCATGTCGCCCATGATCTTGACGTTTTAAGGGAAATTGTCGCCGCGTATAACGCGACCAATCCCGCCGTACCGGTGGAAATTGTCAGCGTTCCCGGCAGCGAGACGGAAATAACCAAACTGGCCACCTCGATACGCGGGGGTACCGCGCCCGATGTATACTTCCTTGACAGATTTACCATTGCCGAAAGGGCCGCGGCGGGCATGCTGGAAGACATTACCCCGGCGCTTGCCAGAATCGCCCCCAATGTCAAAAACAACTACCTTGATTTCGCGTGGCAGGAAACCCAGTTCAAGGGCAAGACCTACGGCCTTCCCCTGGATACCGATGTCCGGGCCATCTTCTACCGCAAGGATCTGCTCCGCGCGGCGGGGGTCGATCTTAACCTCTTTGACGCGGCCAACGGCCCCATGACCATTGCCCAGATGAGGGACGCTTCCTTCAAGCTCAACAAGACCGACGCTCAGGGAAACCTGATCCAGACCGGCCTTATTCCCTTTAACACGGAACTTCAGGGCTGGCATTATGTGTGGGGTTTTGTGTATGGCGGGCAGTTCGCCAACATTCCCCAGGGAAAGGTGACTCCCCTTGATCCCGGCGTTGTCTCTACGTATCAGTTCTTCTACGACTGGTCGAGGGATATGGGGCCCCAGAAGATACGGACCTTTATGTCTACGTATACTCCCCCCAACAATCCTCCCCAGAACAACCCCTTTATCACGGGCCAGGTTGCCATCATGGTGAACGGCGACTGGATGATAAGCCAGTTCCGCGAATACGCCCCGAATCTTGAATACGGCATTACTTACCTTCCCGTTCCCAAAGCGGGGGACAAGCCTTCTTCCTTTGCCGGCGGATGGTCCCTTGTTGTCCCGGTCGGATGCAAGAAAGTTGAAGCCGCGGTGAGGTTTATGGTGTGGGCCTGCGGCGCCGACGGCCAGCGGATCTACACAAAGGGTACGACCCATCTTCCCACCTGGACGTCTCTTATGAACGAGGATATCTTCACCACGGAGCACCAGTTCTTTAAAAACATACTGCCCATAGCCCGCAGCCGGCCGGTTCTTCCTGTCGGCGCCTATTACTGGGATCAGCTGACCGCGGCGCAGGACGCTGTGGTTGACAACATCAAGACCCCCCAGCAGGCGCTTACGGAAGTGGAGGCCCAGACGCAGGCCCAGCTTGCCAAATTCCTTCCCCTGCAATAGGGATTAGGGCCGGCTAAAGATCCCGCGGCTATGCCGCGCGGATCTTTTCCGGCGAAGATCTTGTGACTTTGTCAAAGGCGCGGTTCTCGCGGCCGCCTGTTCAGGGCGCGCCCGGCGGGAGGCTGCGCCTGTTTAGGGCGGCATCATGACCCGGTTGGAAAAGAGGAATTTGCGAAACGGCATCCTGTTTTGCGCTCCCTGGATACTTGGCTTTTTGGGCCTCCAGATATACCCCATTATATATTCCTTTTACCTCAGCGCTACCGATTACAGCGGGTTTGGAAGGGCGGTATTCACGGGGCTCAGCAACTTCAGGGAATTTTTCAGGGACCCGATGGCGGCCCAGGCGGCCTACAATACCCTGTATTACACCGCCTTTGCCGTTCCGGTAGGGGTTGTCGTCGCCATCATGCTTGCCCTGGCGATGAACCAGAAGGTCAAGGAAGTGGCGGTGTACCGGGCCATCTTGTACCTTCCTTCAATTCTGCCCGCTTTTGCCATGGTGTATATATGGCTTCTTTTTATTAATCCCGCCTACGGGCTTTTGACCAGGGTGTTTACCCTCCTTCATCTGCCCCAGATAGACTGGATAGGGGACCGGCACTTTACCAAACCGTCCGTGGTTATCCTTGCCCAGTACGGCGCGGGAAACGCCGCGCTTATCTTCCTTGCTTCCCTCCGCTCCATTCCCCGGGATCTGTACGAATCGGCCGAAATAGACGGAGCGGGGATCTTCAGAAAATTTTTCACCATAACCCTTCCCATGATCACCCCCATTATCCTGTACGACGTAATATGGGGGCTCAGCGCCGGGCTTCAGGCCTTTACCCAGGCGTACCTTATGTCTTCCGGAGGGGGCAGAACCGGAGTGGTGGGTCCTTCCAATTCCCTCCTGTTCTATGTCGTGTATATCTATAAAACCGCCTTTCAGTATTCCCGGATGGGATACGCCGCCGCGATGGCGCTCTTCCTTTTCCTTGCCAGCGTGCTCATTGCCATTGGGGTCTTCAAGTGGGGACGCAGCTGGGTTCATTACGAGACGGATTAGCAAAGGAGCGTATCATGGAAAGGCAGAAAAAGACGGTGAACATTACCGGCTTCCGTCATGTTGTGCGGGTGCTGTTTGAACGGGTCATGCCCCGCGTGGTTCTTGTGCTCATGTCCGTCATTTTTATTATGCCCTTTTACTGGATGCTGGTAAGCGCGGTCAAGGCGCCCGCCGAACTTTTGTCCATTCCGCCCAGTCTTTTTCCCAGGGAATTTCATTTTGAAAATTATTACAGCGCGACGCAGTATATTCCGTTTTTTCGCTACATGTTCAATACCCTTGTCATTGCGACTTTTGCCGTCGCCGGGGCGATGATTTCCAATTCCCTTGTTTCCTACGGCCTCAGCCGCATACAGTGGAAGGGCCGGGAGCAGGTGTTTTACATAGTAATAGCGACCATGTTTATTCCCTTTCCCGTTACCATGATAGCGCTGTTCGATATATTCGCGAAGTTCCGCCTTATCAATACCTACGTTCCCCTTACCCTGCCGTACTATGTCGGGCAGGCGACGCAGATATTCATGATGCGCCAGTACCTCATGGGGATTCCCAAAGAAATTTCCGACGCGGGGATCATAGACGGGGCCAATGAATTTCAGATTTTTGTAAGGCTCATTCTGCCCATCATGCGGCCTGTTGTCGCCGTGGTGGCGATCTTTACCGCCGTCGCTTCATGGAACGATTTCCTTACGCCGCTTATCTACCTTCATCAGGAAGAGATTTATCCCATCTCAATAGGACTTCAGCTCTTTAGATCCGAGCACGGCCTTGAATACCAGCTGCTCATGGCCGCCGCCTCCATGGTGGCCCTGCCCGTTGTCGTTATATTCCTCTGCTTCCAGCGCTTCTTTGTGGAAGGCATTACCATAGGCGCCGTCAAGGGCTAGAGGGGTATTCAGGGCTCTACAAGCAGATCGCGGGGGCCGCGCGAAAGGGAGCGGAGTATGCGGCGCTTGACCGCCCCCGATCCTCCCGTAAAGGCGTTTATTTTTTCACGCATGTCCTTCCGCGCCGAGTTCGCCCCCCAGGGGCAGGTGCACGCGGCCCCCAGAAGGCCGAGTTCGCCCGCCGAGGAGACGATCTGTTTTTCCTCAACATAGAAGAGGGGCCGGATAAGGCTTACGGGGTATTTACGGTACCTGAGCATGACGGGCATGGCGGAAAGTTCTCCCTTCCCCGTCATGTTCATGAAGAAGGTTTCAAGAATGTCGTCAAGGTGGTGGCCCAGCGCGATTTTGTTGAACCCGTTTTCCACAGCGTATTTGAGCAGTTCCGTCCTCCGCTGTGTCGAACACCAGTAGCAGTTCATCTTTTCCCCTTCCTTGAGCCTTGCCATAACGGGAACGAAGAGGTCGGTAAAGGGAATGCCCCATCCTGAGAGTTTTTTTGAAAGGAAGGGCTTCCTGCAGCAGGAACAGAAATCGCTTGAAATGTGAAGGGCGGCAAGTTCGTAGTTTTTTTTAAGGGCGCGCCTGAGTTCCGCGAGAACCCACGCGAGCGTTGTTGAATCCTTGCCGCCCGAAACGGCGATGAGTATCCTGTCGCCTTCATTGATGAGGCCGCGTTCAAATACCGCCCTGGCGGTGAGTTTTTTGACGATGTCACAGGCCCCCGCCCGGCGGAGGAAGCGGTCAGCCACGGCTGTAGAGATCCCGCAGTACAAGGCTCGCCAGAATGAGGCCGGCGGCGGCGGTAACGGTAACGGCGCTTCCGTTAATTACCCGTTTCATGCCGCACCAGTCGTTTCCGCCGCCGTCCGGGGCGGGGCACAGGCACGCGGCGCTTCCGCACGCGGCCCCTTCCGCCTCGCGGAGGGGAAGCTGCTCGTCGCTGTACACCGCGGTAAAGTGTCCCACGTACCCCCTTTTGCGCAGCCCCTGCCTTACAAGCCGCGCGAGGGGGCACCCTTCGGTTTTCCAGATGTCCGCGGTTTTAAGCCGGGTGGGGTCCAGCTTTTGGGCCGTTCCCATGGAAGAAAAAAAGGGAGTTTCCGCTTCGGTGCACGTTTCAATTAAATCCAGCTTGAAGCGTATGCTGTCAATGGCGTCTATTACATAACCGGCCTGCGCAATGTTAAAACTGCCCGAGTTTTCGCGCGAGAATGTTTCCCGTTTCGCGTTGACGGCGCAATGGGGATTTATTTCCAGCAGCCGTTCCCTGAGCGCTTCGGCCTTGCACAGGCCCACGGTGCGGCTTGTCGCCTCCACCTGCCGGTTGACGTTGGTGACGCATATCCTGTCCGAATCGACAATGTCGATGGTCCCGATTCCGGACCGGACCAGCGCTTCGGCGCACCAGCTTCCCACGCCTCCAAGGCCGAACACAATGACGCGTGTTCCGGCCAGAGCGTCAAGCACTTCTTTTCCGGTGAGCAGGGCAAGCCGCTGGAACAGGGGGTTCATGCCCCGGCGGCCCCTTCCGCCCGAACGCGCCTTTTGAGGTAGCGTTCCTCTTCGCTGAAAACGCAGCCGCAGTACTTCTGCATGTACAATCCCATGTCCCTTGCCCGCGCCTGTCCCTCGCGGAAGAGCGGGCGGAAATCACGGTACAAAAAGGTGACGGCGTGTTTCTTCCCGCATTCCTCCGCCGTCTCCCGCACCAGTTCGTGGTTCTGGTAGGGGCTTGCAAGAAGCGTGGTGCTGAAAAACGCGAAGCCCCATTCGGCCGCGCGCGCCGCGGTTTTTTCAATGCGCATCCTGTAACAGGCCGCGCAGCGGGTTTCAAGATCGGGAAACACTTCCCGTATAAACGGCCTGAGCCCGTATTCGCCGTCTGTCTTGCAGTCAAGGCAAAGGCGGGCGGCGTACTGCAGCAGCGCGTCCAGCCGCGCCCTGTATTCCGTGTAGGGGTGTATGTTTGGATTGTACCAGTAAAGGCAGGGGCGCGTCCCTTCCCCCGTAAAGGTTTCCGCGCACTTCACCGTGCAGGGAGCGCAGCAGGCGTGGAGGAGAACGCCCGAACGCCGGGCGTCCGCCTTTTCATTCATGGCGGGCCCGGCTTCTTTGCCGCTTCCGCTTCCCTTCCGTAGCGCTCAAGCGCCTGCGCAAGCTGATCGGCGCAGGAGGTTTTCTTGTTTCCGCACCGCAGCCCCTTGAGCTTTTTGACAAGCTCTTCGGTCTTCATGCCTTCGGACAAAATGGAAACCGCCTTGAGGTTCCCGTCGCAGCCGTCTTCAAAAGAAAGCGAATGAACACGGCCTTTCTGTACGTCGAACCGGATCTTCGTCGAACAGGTCCCGTGCGTGGTATATTCGAACATACCACCACTATACCCGCCGGACGGCGCGTGATCAACAACATTGCACAGGGGGGCGCATTTCCCCAGCTGCCCGCAGGGCAGCCGCCGCCGCAGACAGCCGCATCGCCGCCGCGCCCCCCTGCGGGCAAACCCCGCTGTGCGGGTTTTGCCCTACCCCCCAAAACGGCGCCCGGCGCCTTGCGTTTCTGGCGTCAAAATTCCCCTTAAGGCAGTATGGCTTGAAGAAAAAATTTACCGCGAGGTCGAAGAAGTCGAAAAAGTTGAAGAAAAAGGGAGGAAAAAGAAAAACTGCGGAGTTGCACGGAGTTTGAGCCAATCCCGGCGGGATTGGATTGCGGAGTTTTGGCTATACATTCGGTTTTCTCCTGTTTTCTCCGTCGAACTAAAGGTTCGCAATCTCCGCGTCCTCCGGCCACAACGAACCTCCAGTTCGCCCTCACAGACAAAACCGAACTTTTGGTTTCAAATGTATATTATGTCCGTGAGGTCCGTGTCGTCCGTGGTTTATTTTGAATTCGGAATTACCGCATGGACCTTCCT
>JAISEB010000335.1 GCA_031264395.1 Treponema sp.
TGAAATAGATACCGTTTCACACGACGGAGGCAACGCTTCAGGAGAGTTTTGTTTCACCTTGACGGTCACCGACGTCGCCACCCAGTGGACTGAGGAGCGGGCCCTGAAGAACAAAGCCCGCCGCTGGGTCAGGCAGGCCATGGATGAGGTCTATGCCTCTTTCCCCGTCCCCCTTAAGGGTATCGACAGCGACAACGGCGGGGAGTTCATCAACACCGCCATGAAAACCTGGTGCGAACAGCGGCAGCTCACCTTTACCCGGAGCCGTTCGTACCACAAAAACGATAATTGCTATGTGGAACAGAAGAACGGGGACGTGGTTCGTAAGACTATCGGCTATGCCCGCTATACCAACGAGGGGGCCTTGGCGGCGGTGTACCAAGTCCTCAATCTCCTGCTTAACTATTGCTACCCCTGTACCAAGCTCATTGATAAAACACGGGACGCGCAAGGGAAGACGAAGAGGGTCTATGACCAGCCGGCTGCTCCGTATGAACGGCTCCTGGCACGGGATGATGTCCCGCGGGAAGCAAAGGACCGGCTTACGGCACAGCGGGAACGGCTGAACATTGTCCGTCTCCAGGACGCTCTGGACCGGGCGGTTGACCAGCTGCTCCAGAGTGCGCAAAGATACTGACAGGTAAAAACCATGGTCAGAATTTCAACGTGAGATTTTCCCGGTTTTCGGTCAGATTTTTACGTGAGACTTCACGGATATCGCTAAATAGAGAAAGAAGAAATTTACCGCAAGGTCGAAAAAGTTGAAGAAGTTTCGGGGGAAAGAGAAGGAAGAAGTTTACCACGGACAGACACAGACCAACACGGACAAAATATAAATTTGAAACTGAAAGTCCGTTCTGTCCGTGTGGTCCGTGGTTGATACCGGTTTTGTCCGTTCTGTCCGAGGGTCACCGGGAGGCGGTTTTCGCCGTTACGCGGGACAGCCGCCAGAGGAGGAGGCCCATTGCCGCTATGTACAGGACGCAGCTTCTGAAGCCCCAGGCTTCACCCAGATAGCGGTTGGTGAGCCCTATCAAAAACTGTATGAGCCCGCCCAGTGAAAAGGCGATGACGAGTATCGCGCTGCTTGCGGTCTGGGCCCGTTTCCCGAAGACATGTATGTTTACCGCAAGCACGGTGGGGTAGAGTATGGCGAGGAACAGGCCCGTAAAGGGGAGTATCCAGACGCCGTTTCTGCCGAGGATGAATCCTGAGCAAAACAGAATGACAACGGCGCCGGCCGCGAAGATCAGGCTTTTGAAGTAGCCCGCCTTTTCGATGACGAAGCCGCCGAAAAGCCGGGTGGCGGTATAAAGAATGTAGAACAGCGAAAGGAACGCGGCGCCTGTCGTCCTGGGATCGTACCCGTAAACATCCTGCAGATAAAGGCCGCTCCAGTTTGTCATGCTCACGTCTCCGACGCTGGCAAGGCCGAGGATGACGCCGAAGCGCCATACCATGGGCTCCCTGAGGGCGGACCAGAATGAAAAACCGTCCGCGCCGTTCCCGCCTGCGCCGTTCCCGCCCGCGGCGTCCGCCTGAGCGGGCGCGGCGCCGGCCGGGGAGGCCGGGGGCGTCTCTTTGGGCGCCATGAAAAAAGTAACAAGTGCCATAAGGGCAACCGGGACAAAAGCGGCGGGATAAACCAGGCGCCAGGAGAGGCCGAGGCCGTTCGCGATAAAGCCCGCAAAGGCGGGTCCCAGGACAGCGCCCATGCCGTAAAAGAAATGGAGCAGGTTCATCATAAGGGCCGATTTTTTTGTGAAGGTTTTTGCCCCCATCCCGTTGAGGACTATCTCAAAAAAACCAAGCCCGGCCTGAATCAGGATGAACATGCCGGCCAGTATCCAGAAGCCCGCCGCCGCGCCCTTCCCCGGGGCGGCCAGGAACGCGGCCATTCCGGCAAGCACCGCCGTAAAGGCCGCCGCCATGGACTTCCTGAAGCCGAAGCGGTTAAGAAAGACCCCCGCGGCGGCGCAGGCCGCGACCGAAGCGCAGGAGACGAGGAACACCAAAAACCCCTGACGGCTGTAGGAAACGTCAAAATTGTTTTTTACCAGAGGATAGACAACTCCCCGCATGGTCTGCACAAAACCATAGATGATCATGTTTCCGTAGATGACAAAAAGAACGCCCGAAGAAGCTCTGCGCTGGTGAAGCATGAAGAAAGTGTACCCGTAATTGAAAATCCCCGCAATCAGCGTCAGGGGTGTGCGGCCGCTTCCTTTCATTTTGACAAAAAAAGAGCCGAAAGGGTATAATGGAGATGGGCGTTTTATGAACATATCCCGTTTCCTTTCAAGAACTCTGCCCGCCCTGTGCGCCGGGTGTTTTTTTCTCGCGGCGGGCGCGGCCTTTACCGCGAAGTACGCCGGGCCGGGGGCGGTTTTGCCGCTTTTCTTTGACGCCCGGGAAGAGACGAACCGCGTTCTTTTTTATGTCAATTTCTACGTTCCCTGGTTTTTTTCGGCCCTTTCCCTTTACGGCTGCTTTTTTTTGACCGGCGGGCCGGGCGGCGTCTCCGTTTCCTCCGGGACCGGGACCATACGGGCCGGAGCCGGTTTTGTGCTGCGGGGTTTTCTTCTTGTCATTTCCCTGACCCTCGCGGTTATCGCCGGTTATGTTCTTGACGACACGCTCACCGTAAGGCTGTGTCTGTACGGCGCCTTCATGCTCCTTGCCTCCGCCTCCTTTTCGCCGCCAAGAGGATTCTGCGCGGCGCTGGGAGCGTCGTTTCTCTTCGGCCTCCTTTCTTTTCATCCGAAGCTGTTCGGCGCCGCTCTGGGAATGCTTGCCTTTTCCAGTCCGGGTTTCGGGGAGACGCTTCTTCTGGTTCTTTACATGGGGGTCCTTGCCGCGCTTTCTTTGTCTATACGCGTTTTGTCGGGAAAATACGCGAACAGCGAGGCCATGGTTTCCCATCTTAACCTTGTGGGCACACAGATGCTGCTCTTCAATCACCGCCTTCAGGAATATGTAAAAAATTCCGGCGATGAGGCGGTCAAGAAGGACAGGCTCCGCTTTACAAGCGATCTGCACGACAGTTGCGGCTATGTGTTTGCCAATATCATCGCCCTGAGCAACGCCGCCATGAGCCAGGAAGACATGGAAGGGGAAAAGGCGCGGGAAACTTTTCACATGATCTTGAACCAGGCGCAGGAAGGGCTCAACCGTACCAGGGAAATTCTCCACATGATACGGGAGATCCGGGAACCCGCGTCGAAGGGGATAGATACCATCTACCAGATGAAAAATATTTTTGAGGAAGTAACGGGGATCAATGTTGAAATAGAAACGGGCAACATGCGGCACGATTACGGGCCCACGGTCAATTCCGTTCTTTCCCGCGTCGTACAGGAATCCTTTACCAACGCCGTGCGCCACGGAAAGGCGAGCCGCATCAGCATACAGTTCTGGGAATTTCCCCTGAGCCTTTCCATGACGGTGAGCGACAACGGAAAAGGCGCGCGGCAGGTTGTCAAGGGCATAGGGCTTGCCGGAATGGAAGAGAGGCTCAGGGAGATAGGCGGAACCTTTGAGGCGTATTCTCCGGAGGACGGCGGTTTCCGCCTGAGCGTGGAAATTCCGCTTGTTACCGTTTCCCGCCAAAACGGCGAGAGCGCTTAGGTTAGGGAGCCGTTATGGATAAACTCAAGATACTGCTTGCCGATGATCAGGTGCTTTTTGCCGAAAGCCTCCGTACCTTTCTTAACAACTACGCCGGCGATCTTGCCGTTTTGGGCATAGCGGTGAACGGCAGGGAGGCTGTCGCCATGGCCGCGGAAATGGAGCCGGACGTGATCCTCATGGACATACGCATGCCGGAAATGGATGGCGTCGAGGCGGTGAGGATCATCAAGCCCCGCCAGCCGGGCATCAAGATCATCATGCTTTCTACCTATCACGAAGACGCACTGGTGCGCTCCGCCCTGCTCGCGGGCGCTTCGGGCTATCTGCTCAAGGATATTTCCCCCACGGAACTCATCGCCGCCATCCGCGCGTTGCGCAGCGGCATCATGCAGATATCCCCCGAGATTGCCAGGACGCTGGTGGAAGAACTGTACCGGGGCGAACGGAAGGCGGACGGGAAGGAGGCGCTTCTTCCGGGGACGCCGGGCGAAAAGAAAGACGGGACTTTTGAATGGCTTGACGATCTTACCAACCGCGAGCGGGAAATCTTCACCCTTATCGCTACCGGCTACGACAACGAGGGAATCGCCGAAAAACTCAACCTCGCCGTCCAGACGGTGCGCAATCAGGTCAGCACGATCTATTCAAAGCTCGGCGTCAAGGACCGCTTCGAGATCATACGGCTCGCCAACAGATCTATTTGACGGAACCCAGAATGCCGGCCACAAAACGCTTCTGCTGTGTAAAGAAGAGCAGCACCGTCGGCAGGGTGCAGATCGTAACGGCCAGCATAAGGATGCCGTAGTCGGTAACGTAACCCGCGGTAAGGCCGACAAGCATCATCGGCATGGTTCTGCTTTCCTGTTTCTGCATGATAATGAGGGGCCACAAGTAGTTGTTCCAGTTTGCCATAAAGGACACGATGGCCGCCGCCGCGAAAGTCGGCGCCATGACGGGAAAGTAGATCCGGGCATATATGCCGAATTCCCCAAGCCCGTCCACTCTGGCGGCCTGCACGATTTCGTAGGGAAAGGACATGCTGCTCTGCCTGAAAAAGAAAATAAGAAAAGCGGTGGAAAGCGACGGAAGAATAAAGCCCGCCGTCGTATCAAGCAGATTGGCGATGCTGAACATGCGGTACAGGGGCACCATGACCGAGGCGAAGGGGACCATCATGGAAAGCAGCAGTATGGACATGAGCCTGTCCTTGGCCCTGTCGCGGTAGATCTGGAATCCGTAGCCCGCCATGGAGCAGATGAACACGCTGCCAAGCGTACCCGCGACGGAATTCCGCGCGGAATTCCAGAAGGTCCGGCCCAGATCAACCGTCCGTATCAGCGTCTTGAAATTTTCAACAAGGTAAGTTCCGGGAAACACCTTCCCCCGTATAATGTCCACGCTCCGGTTTGTGGCCGCGGAAAGCATCCATACAAACGGAAAAGCCGAAAAAACGCAGATGATAACAAGAAAAATATACATTGCCGCGCCGGAAACATATTTGCCTTTTTTCATAACGCCTTGTCCCCCACCTTCAGCTGAATCAGCGACAGGACGGCCACCATGATGAAGATTGAATAGGAAACCGCGGCGGCGTATCCGAACTGTGTAACATTCCTGAAAAGAATATCGTAGATATAAAGCGAGATGGTCAGTGTCGCCGTGCCCGGCCCGCCTGTTATCGTTATGCTGCGCACTTCGTCAAAAAGCTGAAGCGTCCCGTTTGTCGACATGATCGTGGTAAGAAGGATCACCGGCCTTAACAGGGGCAGCGTGATACGGAAGAACTGCTGCACGGAAGAAGCGCCGTCTATACGCGCGGCCTCATACACGGACGTGTCTATGTTCTGCAGCCCCGCAAGGTAAAAGATCGTGTTGTATCCGGTCCAGCGCCAGGTGATAACGAGGATGATAATGAACCGCGCCCAGAACGCGTTGGTAAGAAAACTGATGGGGCCATTGGTAATGTGCATGTGTTCAAGAAAAAAATTGATGATGCCGTCGAGTGAAAAGAACGATTTGAAGATCAGCGCCGAAGAAACCAGCGCGGTGGCGCAGGGCAGAAAGACAATGGTTCTGAAAAACCCCTTGAATTTCAGGTTCCTGTTGTTGAGCACCGACGCGAGGATCAGCGCCAGGAACAGCATGATAGGCACCTGAATGACAAAGTAGATAAAAACGTTGATCACCGCCTGGGGAAAAATGGGGTCCTGAAAAAGCCTGATGTAATTTTTCAGCCCTGTAAAACGGAGGTTGTTTCCCAGCCCCGACTGCAGCGACAGGATAAAGGCGTACACCATAGGGTAAAAGGAAAGGATAAAGATAAGCCCCGCGGCGGGGGTAACAAAAAACCATCCCCAGCGCGCGTATTTTTTTGAAAGCAGCATTCCTTTTCGCATCGCCTTCCCCCTTCATGGTACGGCGGACGGTTTCCCGCCGCCCGCCGCGCCTTGACTAAAGCCTGTCCGTAACGCAGACACTACTGGTTAACAAGAAATTCCACATTTCTCTGGGCGGCGTCAAGGGCCGCCTGAATGCCGGAGGTGCCCTGTATAATGGACATCAGCGCCTTGGTTACTTCGTCCCTGGCTTCGTAGTTGAAGATCCCGTATTTGACCTGGGGGACGTCCCTGATAAAACCAATCAGTTCTTCGTAGACCTTCTGCCCGCCGAAGAAGGGGTGGGGCTGCCCGTACACGGCGGACGTTTCCATGGGAAGCCATGTGGCGATGGCGCCTGACGACGGCAGTATGGTTTCATAGAACTGCTGGCTTCCGGCGAAGGTCTTTGCAAGGAAATCTATGGAAGTGTCGATGTTCTTCGAGCTGGAAAGGACGAGCCACCCGGAACCGCCCTGGCTTGAATAATTCACCGAATCGATAGAGGCGAACTTCGGCGTGTTGACCATGGCCCACTTGCCCGACTGCGAAGGCTCGGCGACAATGGAGCCGATGATCCAGCAGCCTTGTATGGTGGAAGCTGTCCTGCCGTTGTTGATGGTGGCGATGTATTCGTTCCAGTCCGATGCCAGCAGCATGACGTCCGACTCCTTCATTTCGACAACAAGTTCCAGGCTCCGTTTCAGGACCGGGTTGTTGCTGATGTAGGTCTTGCCCTGGGGATCGAAGAGCCATGTTCCGGCGCCCTGAAGCATGATCATGATGAAGTCGGGCCCGGTGGAATCGACCGACACCAGGGAGATCCCTGTCTTCTGTTTTACGATTTTGCCAAGCTCAAGGAAGCGTTCCCAGGTGATGTTGTTAAAATCTTCAACGTTAAGGCCCGCCTCTTCCACAATGTCGCGGCGCAGGAACGTGGCGGTGGCCCCGTTGTCAAAGGGAACGCCGTAGTATTTGCCGTCCATGCTGCCGTAATCGGCCTTGGACTGGGCGAATTTGCTCATATCGATCTTGTCGCCCAGCGGGGCAAATGCGTTGGGGTACGTCTGCAGGTTTTTCTGCATGGCGTTATCCTGCATGAGCAGTATGTCGGGAAGGCTCGCGGTCTGGTTGGCCCCGAGCGCGGTGATCAGTTTCTGCTGAACATCGTTCCAGGGAGTCTCCACCACGTTGACCGTCGCGTTGGGGTTGCTGGTCTTGTAGACCTTCGCGGCCTCGTTCATGGCGTAGATGTTGAAATTGGGGTCCCAGCACCACACGGTAATGGTAACAGGCGCGTTCGGATCGGATGCCGTTTCGGTTTTTTTGCAGGCTCCGAGAACCGCCAGCAGCACAAGGACCGCACACAGTACTTTTCTCATAATCTGTTCCTCCAAATAATATATGGTACGGGAAGTATAAACCGCAATACCCGGCGGGTAAAAGTTACAGAAATACTTTTTTGAAATTTTCCCGCGATTTTTTTGGTATTTTTGTACTATTGACAATATAAATTTGCCCTTTCTATCATTATAGCATGAAATCATCCGTTGTTCCGCCCGTTTGGGAAAATCCTGAAATACAGGAGATCAACCGTCTGCCCATGCGCAGCCCTCTCTTGCCCTTCGCCGGCCCGGGGGAGGCGCTTGCCTGGGCGCTGGCCGGCCCCGAGTTCCGGAAGGCGGGCGGCCTGTGTATGGTCCTTGACGGCGTGTGGGATTTTTCCCTCATCGACGGTCCCGCCGGCGACGCGCCTCCCGGAGAGATCCCCGGATGGACGGCGCCTTCCTTTAAGGCGGAAGGCTGGTCCCGCATAAGGGTGCCCGGTACTTGGACGCGGCAGAGCCCCCAGAATCCGCCCGGCGGAAATTTGACGGATAGGGATTTCGCGCCCGGCGTGCGTACCTTTGACAAGCCGCATTATACCAACGTTCAAATGCCGTTTCAGGGAGCGCCCCCCGTTCCGCCCGAAAAAAATCCCACGGGGCTTTACCGCCGGAATTTTGTTCTTCCCCCTGAATGGAAGGGAAAGCGGGTGGTGCTTCACATAGGCTCCGCCGAAAGCGTTTCCCTTGTGTATGTCAACGGCGTTTTTGCCGGAGCGGGAAAGGACACGCGGCTTCCGTCGGAATACGATGTCACGCCCTTTTTGAAAGACGGCGAAAACGTTCTGTGCGTCAAGGTTGTCCGCTATTCCGACGCGAGTTATATAGAAGATCAGGATCAGTGGTGGCTGGGGGGAATACACCGGAGCGTGTACCTTTACGCCACGGAAAAGTGGTTCATAAAGGATGTAAAGGCGGTTCCCGGCCGGGTTGAATATACGGAAAACGGCCCGGCCCGGGGGAAGCTTGCCCTGTCCGTTACGCTTGGCGGGGATCTGCCGGAAGGCCGCAGCATGGGGAACGATGCCGCTACGGTCAACAGGGACGAAAGCCCCTTCACCATTACATACGCGCTGTATCCTTTTACGCTTCCTCGAAGCGCGGCGGAGGCGGAACGAATCGCGGCGGAAACGGCCGGGCGTCCCCTTCTTTCCGGGGAACTTTCCCTTTTCTGCAATTACCGCGTTAACGCCAATACCGCGGAAACCGGAATTGTCCTTGAAAATCCCGTGGTCTGGTCCCACGAAAAACCGGCGCTGTACATTCTGGGGGTAAGCCTCCTGCGTGACGGAAAACACATTGAAAGCGCCGCCTTTTGTACGGGCTTCCGCAATCTTGAAATAGCGGACAGGGAACTGCGCATCAACGGCAGGGCCGTGCCCATTAAAGGGGTGAACCGCCACGAACATGATGAATATTCGGGCAAGACGATTTCCACGGAAGCCATGATGGAAGATATCAGGCTGCTTAAAACATACAACTTTAACGCGGTAAGGACCTGTCATTATCCCGACGATGAACGCTGGTACGATCTCTGCGACCGCTACGGCATCTACCTTGTCGATGAAGCCAATATAGAACACCACTGTTTCTACGATCAGCTGTGCAGCGATTCGGCGTGGACCTACGCCTATATTTCCCGCATTTCGCGTATGGCGGAGCGTGACAAGAACCACCCCTCCGTCATCATCTGGTCTCTTGGCAATGAAAGCGGTTACGGTTTTAACCATGAAGCGGGCGCGGCCTGGCTGCGTTCATGGGACCCGTCGCGGCCCCTTAATTACGAAGGCGCGGTGCGTCCTGGGCGGAGAGGGCAGGGGAAGTCCGACCTTGATTCCCTTGCGCAGGGCCGCACGGTCACGGACATCATAGGGCCCATGTATCCTGAGCTTGAGCTTGTCACCGGGTTTGTCAAATACCGCGATGACTACAGGCCGCTGATCATGATCGAATATTCCCACGCTATGGGTAATTCAAACGGAAGCCTTGCCGATTACTGGAAGGCCATAGAGACGCATCACGGATTGCAGGGGGGATTTATCTGGGAGTGGATGGATCACGGCTTTGCCGCCCTTTCGCCCGACGGAAAAAAATACTGGAAATACGGCGGCGACTTCGGCGACGAGCCTTCCGATTATGACTTCTGCTGCGACGGCCTGCTCTTCCCCGACAGGACGCCCAAGCCCGCCATGGAAGAATGCCGCCAGGTGTTTTCCCCGGTGCGGCTTGTCCCCTCCCTGGAAAAGCCCTTTGCCTTTACCGTCGAAAACCGCCATGATTTTTCCACGCTGGAACATATCGCCCTCAGGTGGGAACTCCGCGCCTGCGAAACGCCGTCTCCGGGAACGGCGCGCGTACCGTGCGAAAAGGTGCTGGCGCGCGAAGAGCGCGATCTTCCCGCCGTTCCGGCCGGCGGAGAGGCGGAAATACAGTTTCCCGCGCCTTCGGGCTTTGATCCGTCGCTGTACGAAGGCGCCCTCTACATACACGCCGAGTTTGTTTTGAAGAACGGCGCGCCCTGGGCAAAGGCGGGCCATATCATAGGCCGCGGCGGGCGCGTCATCAAAGATCCGGGAACGGTCCTTTCCGCGGGCGTCCTGGAAACCGGAACCCAGGCGGGATCTGTTCCGTCAGGGCCTGCCGCGCCGGGCGGATTTACCGGCGCTTTTGCGCCGAATCTCTACCGCGTCCCCACCCAGAACGACGGCCTTAAAACCGTCATGCATCTGAGGGGAGATCCCCAGGCGCAGTTCTATTACCTGGGCAAGCCCATGTACTACTGGCTGGATCTGGATCTTCTTCACATGCGGACAGGCGGTGAAAAAAATGAGGCGGTAGTATGGGAAGGCTTCCCCGCGAACCGTTTTACCGCGTCCCTTCTTTCGGGCAAAAACGCCGCGCCTGAATACAGGGACAGAAAACTCGGCGTGTACACCTGCGTCACCGTTCCCGCCGGCGGCGGCCGGCCCTTCATCATGGACATTACCTTCGACCTTGACCCGTCCCTGCCGGAACTTCCCGGCGTGGGCGTCACCGTTCCCTTCCCCGCCTGTTACGACACCGTTACATGGTTCGGACTCGGCCCGCATGAGACGTATCCCGACCGCCTTGCCGGGGCCTTCCCCGGCCGCTACACCGCGAAGGCGGCGGACATGGGAACGCCCTATGTCGTGCCGCAGGAAAACGGCGGGAGAAGCGGCGTCCGCTGGCTTTCGCTTTCGGGGGAAAAGGTTTCCGGGGGAAAGCCCGGCGCGCTTGTCGTCCGCTTTGCCGAGCCTGTGTATTTCAGCGTGAGGAAACACACCGCTGAAAATATGACGGCGGCCCTTCACACCCCCGATCTTGCCGACGTTTCGGCCGGGGAACAAGGGTACTTCCTGCTTGACATAGACTGCGCCCGGCGGGGAGTAGGAACGGCCACCTGCGGCCCGGACACAAGGCAGGAATACCGCGTGCGGCCGGGCCTTTTCAGAATGAGGTTCTGCGTCACGGCGTTTTAGCTTTTAGCCGCGGTT
>JAISEB010000344.1 GCA_031264395.1 Treponema sp.
TTGCGGTAAATCTTCCTTTATGATACGTGAGTTATGGGTTTAGCCATTATCCCCCCAGAATTTCGTAAAGCCGTTCCAAATCTTCCATAGAGTAGTAGTCAATATGAATACGGCCCTTGTCAAGATCGCCGTCTATGATCACCCTGGTTCCCAATTTTCCGATAAATTTTTCTTCCATGGCTTTCAGTTCGGGCGCGCGGCGGGCGGAGCTTCCCCCCGCGCCTTTTTTGCCGCCCGGCGCGGCGGCTTTGCCTTTGGAAGCGCCCCGGTTAAGGGCCGCGGCCCGTTTTTCGGCGTCGCGGACGGAAAGATCCTGCTTGATTATTTCATCAAAGAGAAGTTCCTGGCCCTTTTCATCAGGAACGGCCAGCACGGCCCTGGCATGACCCGGCGACAGGCTGCCGTTTTCAAGGCCGTCCCTGATCCTCCGGGGAAGTTTGAGGAGCCGCAGGGCATTCGCCACAGTAGACCGGTTTCTGCCGACCCTGACGGACACCTCGTTCTGGGAAAGACCGGCGGCCTCCATGAGTCGCCTGTAGGCAAGGGCCTCCTCTATGGGGTTAAGATCCGCCCGCTGTATGTTTTCCACAAGGGAAACTTCCATGCGCTTCTCTTCCGAATAGGAACGGAGTATCACAGGCACGCTGGAAAGGCCCGCGATGCGCGCCGCCCGGCACCGCCGTTCCCCGGCCACGATGGTGTAATTCCCGCCTTCCGCTTCTTCGGCAATAACCGGCTCTATGATTCCGTGTTCCCGTATCGAATCGGCCAGTTCCCGCAGTTCCGCCTCGTCAAAATGCCTGCGGGGCTGATCGGGGTTCGGCTGCAGCTTTTCAAGATCGATAAAAAGCTCCCGGCCCGGACGCCAGCCGTCCGCCTGGGGGGAAGAAGATCCGCCGTCCTCTCCCCGCGGCAAGAGGGCGTCAAGCCCCTTGCCCAGCCCGTGTTTAGGCGCCACGGCGCGCCACCTCTTCGGCAAGGCTCCTGTACGCCTTTGCGCCCGGACACTGGGGATCGTAGAGCGAAATGGGAAGCCCGTGCGAAGGCGCCTCGGAAAGCCGGACATTACGGGGGATGATCGTCGAAAAAACCCTGTTTTTGAAGTAGGCGCTGACATTCCTCACGACATCCTGAGCAAGGCGTGTCCGGGGATCGTACATGGTGAAGAAGATTCCCCCTATATTAAGCGGGGGGTTGACGCTTTTCTGAATGCGTTTAACGGTCTGCAAAAGAAGGGAAAGCCCCTCCATGGCGAAATACTCGCACTGCATGGGTATAAGCACCGCGTCGGCGGCGGCCATGCCGTTAATGGTAAGGACCCCCAGCGAGGGGGGACAGTCAATGAGGATGTACTCGTAGCGGTCACGGACGGGGGCCAGCGCCTTTTTAAGGAAAAGATCCCGGTCGTTCTGCTCTATAAGCTCAACCGCGGCCCCGGAAAGGTCTATGCTGGCGGGTATTACTTCAAGGGCGGGAATTCTGGTGCGCCGTATTGTTTCCCCCAGACCGGCAGTTCCGGCAAGAAGTTCGTAGATCCCCGGCCTGGGAGGCGCGGCCCCTATGCCGCTTGAAAGGTTCGCCTGCGGGTCAAAATCCACGAGCAGCACGGATTTTCCCGCTTCCGCGAGGTATGCCCCGATATTAAGGGCGGAAGTTGTCTTCCCCACTCCCCCTTTCTGGTTTACAAATACATGGATCCTTCCCATGCCGACAGTATACAACAAAACGGGCAAAAAAAACTATTGAATACCAGTGGGGGATGGGGTTATTCTATAGGCATGACGTCCGTTCGTTTACTGGCCCTTGATCTGGACGACACGCTGCTCCGTTCGGATCTTACCATTTCGTACCGTACCCGCAACGTCATTAAAAGGGCGGAGGCGGAAGGAGTCGCTGTGGTCCTGGCCTCCGGCCGCGCCCCGGCGGCGATGGAGCGTTTTTCCCGCCTTTTGGGGATGCACAAGAATCCCGGGTACCTTATCTGCGGCAACGGGACGGTGATACGGGAAAGCCATACGGGAAACGTGGTGCACGAATCGCGCATAAAAGAGGGGCCGGCCCTGACCGCCTACGATTTGGCAGCCGCGGAGGGTTTTGCCGTTCAGATCTACGAGGACGACATCATCTATATATCCCGGTCCAACGAATTTGCCGACGCCGATCAGAAGCTCACGGGGCTCAGGCAGGTGGTGCTGGAGAATTTCAGGGCCATGGTGGCCGGCGGGGTTTACAAGCTGATCATCCCCGGAGATCCCATGCTGCTTGGCCCGCTGGAAAGCATCATAAGAACCTATCTGGGAAAGGAGATTACCCTCTTTACCAGCAAACCCTATTTTCTGGAAATCCTTCCCGCGGAAACCGACAAGGGAAGCGCGCTTGCCAAAGTGGCGGAACGGCTCGGCGTGGAAAGGGATGAGGTTCTTGCCATTGGGGATTCGATGAACGACGAAGCCATGATCCGCTGGGCAGGAAGGGGGGTTGCCATGGTAAACGGGGATGAACGGATCAAAAATATCGCAAGCCTTGTAACCGAAAAGTCCAATGACGACGACGGCGTCGCCGAGGTTATCGAAAAGTACGTTTTAAGAAAGGGACAACGGGCATGAGCGCCGAAACTCCCGATATACCCATCAGCACCGTCGACTCCCCTTCCGCGGTTCTGGAACTCATTTACCAGCTCAAAGTGAAGGATGTCATGGTAAGCGCGGTGATCTGCGCCAAAAAAGACAGCACCCTCCGCCATATACAGGCCGTTATGCGGGAGAATTACATTACCGGCGTGCCCATTGTCGAAGAACAGCGCATTGTGGGGATTATTTCCATTGAGGATATTATCAACGCACTGGATCAGGGCTTTATTGAACATACGGCGGAAACGCACATGACGCGGAATGTCATTGTTCTTGAAGAAGACATGCCCCTTTCTTTCGCCATTTCCTACCTTAACAAGTACCGTTACGGCCGTTTTCCCGTGATCAACAAAAAACAGGAGCTTACCGGCATTCTTACATCCAAAGATGTCATTGGAACGCTGCTTGCGGAAATGAACCGCGAGGTTCTAAGGCTCGAAAAGATGCACAACAGTACGGGCGGATCTTCATCATCCTATTCGGAAATGGAATTTACCACGACCCGTTACGATTTCGAAACCGCCGGGCGGGCTTCTACCGAGATAAAAAAGGCCCTGAAACAGCGGGATTTTGATCCCAAGGTGATACGCCGGGTTGCCATTGCCAGTTATGAACTGGAGATAAACCAGGTGGTCCACTCGCACGGGGGTACAATAAGCTGTTCCATACAGCCCGACAAGATTACGATCATCGCCGCCGATACGGGGCCGGGAATAGAAGACGTGAACCTTGCACTGCAGGAAGGCTGGTCAACGGCAAACGAGTGGATACGTTCCCTTGGCTTCGGCGCGGGCATGGGGCTTGCCAATACCAAGCGCGTTTCCGATGAATTTACGATTAATTCGGCGCCCGGTTCGGGAACCAGAGTGCGTTCGGTGATGTGCGTTAATTCCCCCAAGGACGAGGCATGACCGTACAGGCCGCGGCGCGGGAGGTCCCCCGTGACCATACATGAAGCCGCTTTGGCCTTGGGATGCGAGATCGTGCAGGATCAGTTCGGCGACGGGGATCTTGCCGGCGCCTATACGTCGGATCTGCTTTCCGATGTCATGGCAAACGCGAAAGACGGGGGCGCCCTGATCACCATACAGGCCCATAAAAACACGGTGGCGGTGGCGACGCTGGTGAATATTACGGCGATAATCGTCTGTAATTCCCGCCCCATTCCCCAGGACATGCTGGATTCGGCAAAAGATGAGGGAATAGCCGTACTTTTGACAAAGGAAAACCAGTTTACCGTTTCCGGAAAACTCTATGCCGCTCTTGGCCGATCTGCATAACCACTCCTGCCTTTCTCCCTGCGGTTCGCTGGATCTTTCGCCGAGGCTTCTTGTTGAACTGGCCGCGGCAAAGGGGGTGCGCCTTCTTGCCCTGACGGATCACAATTCAAGCCTCAACTGCCCCGCGTTCGCAAAGCTCTGTCCCCGTTACGGGATCATCCCCCTTTTCGGCATGGAAGCTACCACGCAGGAGGAAATTCACGTCCTCTGCCTCTTTACCGGCCTTGAGGCGGCCCTTGCCTTTGGCGAATACGCCTACAGCATCATCATGCCCCTGCCAAACGATCCTGAAAAAACCGGGGATCAGGTCTATGTTGACGAAGATGACAATATTGAAGGTGAAGTTGAATATTTTCTTCCCAACGCGCTGGATCTGGGCATTGACGGCATAGGCGCACAGGCGGCCGCCTTCGGCGGCATCATCATTCCCGCCCACGTGGACCGCGCGGCCTTTTCCATGACAAGCCAGCTTGGCGCTGTGGTCGAAGGCCCCTGGGCGGCGGTGGAATGTGTCCGTATTCCGCCGCGCACGGGAACGCCCCCGCAGGGCGGGGAAGCGCCCCTGCTTGACACGCTCGGCTATCCCCTTACCACGTCTTCGGACGCCCACTACCCCGAGCATGTTGCCCGCCGCCCCTTTGAACTTGATACCAGCGCCGAAGAACTGCAGCCCGGAGGGCCCGGAACGGAAGCGGATCTTGAGGTTCTGAAACAGGCGCTGGCAAAAAGGCCAAGGTTGAAAGAGCCTTCTTCCCGTACGGGGCGTCTGCCGGGCGGCTCATGACCGTTACGGCGCCAATACCACACGGCTGCGGCTTCGGTAATTCCAAAATCAAAAAAACCACGGACAGACACAGACCAACACGGACAAAATATACATTTGCAGGGCTCCTGCATTTACTTTTTTCAATCTCAAAATTTCCTTAAAACAGCATGTTTTGAAGAAAATATTCACCACAAAGTCGAACAAGTCGAAAAAGGAAGAGAAAAAGGGGGACTTGAGAGCGAAAACTTATTTGACTTTTTTGCCTTTGTGGTTAAAAATTCTTCCAAAACTTGGTGATTTCTTGGAACATGAAAGTAAATGCAGTCGCCCTGTATAAATTTGAAGCTAAAAGTCCGTGTTTGTCCGCGAGGGTCTGTGGTTAAATTCTTACATTTTATGTAACTCGACATTATATTCATTTATCATACCGGTTTTGTCCGTTCTGTCCGTGAGGGCGAACCGGAGGTTCGTTGTGGTTGAATTCGGAATTCTTGTTGGAACAGGCTCGCATCTGGGGGTTTTCCCCAGAATTTCAGTTTTTGGAAAATCCTCCCGTTTCAACTTTTTTTTCTTTTAGGTGTATTTCGTCCGCGCGACACCCTCTACAGTTAGGCTATGCGGGTTTTATGTAAATCCGCCGGCCGGCGGGCCTTTTCCGGAATTCCGGGAAAGGTTTCCGGTTATTCAAAAATACCGTAGTTTCCGGCCATGCGA
>JAISEB010000049.1 GCA_031264395.1 Treponema sp.
TGCCCTAATTCCATTTTTAAGCCGTCTCTGCCAATCGCCAGATTCATGGCGGCCGGTTCCATTTCAGGTCATCGCACAACGACTGTAAACTACGGCCAAAAAGCCCCACTTGCCCGGCGGATTAGAGCCAGCAGTCCGGTGAAACAGAACCAACTGTCCGGGGAATAATCTACAAAGAAAACAAACTTTTCTAAAATGAAAGAGCACCTTGAGGACGCTAATCTATTTTAGGAGGTCATCATGACTCGTTATCGAGAAATCTGGACTTGACACCTGTATCCACAGTTTGAATAGTGTTCGGATACTACCAGTATTATATTCATATTAAAATCGAGAAGGCCCAGCGCCTCCTTGAGGAGAAGGATGTTTCGGTCAAGGAAGCCGCGTACCGTCTGGGCTTCGACGATCAATATTATTTTTCGCGGCTTTTCAAAAACAAGACAGGCTTTACGCCCGCCGAATGGAAACGATGAAGAACCCTGCCGCAGAGCGCGAACCAATGGCTCGGCGGGGTTCTCTATTTTTTCCGGCGTGAATTGACGAAACGGGAAAAGTCGTTGATGTTTTTGACGATGATGCGGTCGGGGTACATTTCCATGCGCCGCTGGGCGACAAAGTGGCTCAGCGTTTCCCTCGTTTCCGCTATGCTCATTCCCGCCCAGTGCGCAATGTCGTCAACGGTGGTCTTGAATTCCCGCGCCTCGGTGGTGCGGTCAAGGCTGGCCTGCGTTTCATCGAGCATAAGAAACACATCGGCTATTTTGGCCTGCGGCTCGTCCAGGGTAAGGATCATAAAACGCCGCTTGGAATCGTAGATGCGCTTGGCAAACATGCGCAGAAGTTTAAGGGCGATCTGCGGGTTTCCCAGCATGAGGATCTCGAAATTCTGGGAGTTGAATTCCAGCACCTTGACTACGTCCAGGGCAATGGCGGTGGCCGAACGCGGGGAATTTTCCAGTATGGCCATTTCGCCGAACATCTCCGACGGCTGCAGTATGTCCAGCGTCTTTTCTATATCCCCGATGATCTTGACCAGTTCCACCCTTCCCGACTGGATAAGGTAAAAGGTATCCCCCGGCTCAAATTCCGAGAAGATCATCTCACCGGCCTGAAAAGTCCGGGCAAAACGGCCAAACGCCGCAAGGTCCACCGCCACCTACGCCTCCAGGGCCTTGAGGGCCCGCTTTGCCTTGACGGTCGTGCCGTCGTCCTCGTCGGAAGACATGGAAAGGATCTTCCGGTAAAAAGCCGCCGCCTGATCCCTGCGGCCTATCTTCTCGTAAGACTGGCCTATAAAAAATATAGCGTCACGGAGATCGGGATGCCGGGGATACTTGGTAAGCATCATCGTATAGTACTTGATGCATTCGTCATATCTATTGAGGAGGAAAAAGCACCGGCCTATTTCATAGGAACTTTTGGCGGCGTATTCGGGATCTTCATTGGCGTCAACAATTTTTTTGAAGGCCATGTACGCCTGCTGGTACTTTTCCTGGGAGATAAGGCTTACCGCGTCGTAGTAGGCCCTGGCGGTATCGGAAAGTTCGCCCGGGGGCGGTGAAGCGCCGGAAGGCTCAAGGGATATTTCCGCGGGCCTTTCCGCCGGGGAAGGCGCCGCGGCGGCCGGCTGAACCGGTCCGGAAGTAACGGGAGCGGGGCCCTTGCCGTCCCCGTAGCGGCTCAGGGATGTTTCCGACAGTTCAAGGTACTTCGCCGCCTGAATCGCGTTCCGCCCGGACGGGTAATACGTAAGATAACGGCTGAACACGTACTTCGCCTGGGTAAAACGTTTGTTTTTAAGGTAATACTCGCCCACGTTGAAGAGCCCCGCCTCGGGGTTCGCCTCTTCCTTTTCCATAAGGCTGGAAACCTGCCGGTGTATGCGCCGCATCTGGTTGGAAAAAACTTTGAGCATCTTCATGACGATACGGGTATTGGCCATGGCCAGAGTCTCGAATTCGGGAACGGTAAAAGCCATGATGGCGGTATCCGCGAGGGCTATGGCGTTTTCCTCCCGGGGATAGCGCCCCAAAGCGGATTTAACGCCGAAAAATTCACCGGGCTGAACCAGATCGTGCACATCCTGGCCCGTCTCAATATCCTGGTACACCAGATTCACCGCGCCCTTCTGGAGGATAAAGACCTTGTCCGCGGCGTCTCCCTGGAAGTAGATAAGTGAACCTGAACGGTATTGAAGAGGCTTGGGCATAATTACTACGGCTCCGGTTCAAAGGGTAAAAAATCAAGAACTTTCTTAAACCCGATTTTCCTCCGGGCTTCCCTGTAGAGCCCCGCGGGATCTCCCTTGATGAACATGGAACACCCCGCCACGGTGATTTTGGTATACCCTTTGGGAAGTTTTCCCCCGAGTATATCAAGAAAACGCATCTGTCCGTATATGGGCGTTCCCGCCAGAACAAGGAGTTCTATGTCCTCCATGGAAGAGCGCACCAGATTTTCGTAGGGATCGTCAAGGCGGCCCTTGACAACTACGATGTCCCCCAGCTTGCCTTCATCAAGCGTTCCTATCCTGTCGTGCATCCAGAAGGCGCGGGCGGCGTTTACCGTTATCATGTTGAAGATGATTTCGGCCGAAAGATCCTCGCCGTACATTTTCCGGTACAGTTCCCGGTCATATTTTATTTCGGCAAGCAGATTGGCGGAGCCGGTGGCCGAAGAATCGGTGCCGATGGTAACATTAACCCCCGCCTTTATCATCTTGCGTATCTTGCAGGTTACATTGAACATGAACATGTTGGAAAAACCGCACCAGGAAACGCTGGCGCCGGCCTTCGCCGTTTTTTTGATGTCGTCGTCGCTGAAGCCGATGCAGTGAATCAAAAGGCAGTGATTGTCAAAAATCCCCAGCTTTTCCAGCGCCTGTACCCCGTGCATAGCCTCTTCGTCAAAACCTTCGGCCAAATGGGTAATAAAGGGCCACCCGTTGTCAACCGCCCGCTTGTGCTCAACCTCTACGCCGTCCCCCCATTTAAGGTCATAGGAACTGGATTCATGGGCAAGCCCGTATTCCAGAATGGCCCGCACGGGCAGTGTAGGAAGGATCTCTCTGTTCAGCTTCTGGGGAAAATGATCGTTAACGGTTGTTACGCCCGAAAAAAGGCATTTGTAGCCTGAAATGGTGTACAGATCTTCCCTCGACAGCCTGGATCGTTCCCTGAACGTCTCCGACGCCTTGAGATCGTTATCCCAAGGGAGCCATGTAAGGTAGAAAATTCCCGGTTTGGGCCCGACGGCGGGGCGGTAATTGCCCTGCAAATGATCATGGGTATTAATAAGGGAAGGATACACAACGGAATTTCCGCCCAGATCGATTTTTACTCCCGGGCCCGGAGGAACAATCTGCTCCCCCTTTACTCCTATGTCGCCGGTCCGGGGTTTCCTGCCGGCCGTAACAAGCACTCCCTTCGCTAAAGTAAATTCAGACACCTGGGAACCGTCCTTTACCATATTCTTTCATTCTATGACCGGCGGCCGGTTGCGTCAACAATCGCAGACTCCACCCGCTATTATCGGCAGAATTTCTCTTTTTCTGACCCCGCTTCGGCAAAATACCCCCAAAACTTTACCGGAAAACCCTACTCTTCTTTCATCATGTGGTACAATCATTACGCATGATTGATCTTCACACCCATTCGGACGCCTCGGACGGGGACCTCAGCCCCGCGGAACTGGTACGGGCGGCGGCCCTTCAGGGTATAAGCGCCCTTGCCCTGACAGATCATGATACCATTAAGGGGCTCGAATATGCAAGAAACGAAGCGGCAATACGGGGAATTCGTTTCATTCCGGGAGTCGAAATAGAAATAACGGAAAACAGCGCCCGGAAAACCCCGCAACGGGGGGAATTTCACCTTCTGGGGCTGGGACTCCAAAGGCCCAGCCCCGCGTTTCTGGCGGCGCTCGAATCTTTGGCGCGCCTGCGGGAAACACGGAACCTGGAAATTCTTGAGAAGATGCGGGAATCGGGCATAGAGGCGGATTATGGTGAACTCAAAGCCCTTTCCGGAGGCTATTCGGTGGGACGGCCCCATTTTGCCGCCTTTCTTGTAAACCGCCGCGTCGTAAAGAACCGGGAACAGGCGTTTGCCCGGTATCTGGGCCGGGGAAGGCTCTTCTATGTTCCCAAGGCCGGCCTGGAATTTGACGAGGCGTCGGCGCTGATCCGGGAATCGGGGGGCATTCCCGTTCTTGCCCATCCCATGTCGCTGTACATCGCGTGGGGCCGTCTCCCGGATTTTATCAGGGAGCTTAAGGATCGGGGCCTTGCGGGCATCGAGGCGTGGCATCCTTCGGCAAAGGTCCGTTCCTGCGTGCGGCTTGAGGCGCTGGCGGCGTCCCTCGGTCTGCGCGTCACCGCGGGAAGCGACTTCCACGGTTCCGTCCGGCCGGACCGGAAACTGGGCCATACGACAGGAGGCCGGCAAATAGACGACGCGGTGCTTGAGGCAATACCGGAACTTTGCCGCCGGGAGTAAGGGCGGCGCCGGTTGACTTGACGCGAATCACCGCTGCCTACGTTCCCAATTAGAATGGAACAGGTTTCGGCGGCCCTTATCCGGCCCCTGCCGCATAGCAGTCGCGGGGATCTTCCCCGTAACGGCGGTGCTGTACCGCCTCAAGGACATGAACCGTATCGATAAGCTCCTTTTCGTCAAGATCGGCTATGGTACGGGCCGTCCTGAGCACGCCGTGACAGGCCCGGCCGGAAAAACCCAAAGCCGCCGCCGCCTTCCTGAAAGCCGCGGCCGCCCTGTCCGTAAGCGGGCATACGCTGTCAACAAGGCCCGCCGGAATACGGGCGTTGCGCCTGTACCCCCGTTTCGCAAGGCGTTCACGCTGTACCTCAACGGCCTTCCGGACCCTGACGGCTATTTCCGCGCTTGTTTCCCCGTTCCCGCCGCACATCTCCTTTCCCCCGGGGGGAAGAACCGGAACCCTGAGTTCTATCCTGTCAAGGAGGGCGGCCCCGAATTTCCGCCAGTACCGCCGTATGTCTTCGGAACCGCAGAGACAGGCCGCGCCGAAAGCGCCGCCGGAAATGTCCCCCTGCGCGCCCGCGGCGGGAAGTCCCAGCCGGCCGCAGGGGCAGGAATTGGCCGCCAGAAGCAGCTGAAACCCGGCGGGAAGCCGCACCGGGCCTTCCGCCCGCGAAATGGTAATAACCTGATCCTCCAGCGGCTCCCGCAGGGACTCAAGCACATTTGCGCGAAACAGGGGGGCCTCGTCAAGAAAGAGCACCCCGTAATGGGCAAGGCTTATTTCGCCGGGACGTACCAGCCTTCCCCCTCCGAGTATGCCCTCGGCGCTGGCCGAATGATGGGGCGCGCGGAAGGGCGGAAAACGCATGAGGCCGCCTGAACCGGCGTCCGAATCTTCCTCCCCGCCGCACACGGTACGGCCGGCAAGGCTGTGCAGCCGGGTCACCTCGACCGCCTCGGCGGGCGTCAGGGGCGCCATGATGGAAGGCACGCTCCTTGCAAGCATGGTTTTTCCCGCTCCAGGAGGCCCAAACACAAAGAGGTTGTGGCCCCCGGCGGCGGCTATTTCCAGGGCCCGCCTGTACCTGAACTGCCCGCGGACAGCCGAAAAATCTTCCGCCGCAAGCCGCGCCGAACCGCCTTCCGCACCGGGAGAAGAAACGCCGCCGGGGGAAAGGCCGGCGGAAGCATCACGGTTCGTGTGCGGGAGAACCGGGGGAAGCAGACCGGATTTTTCCCGTACAACAAGTACGTGGACCGCTTCGGCAAGGCTGAAGACCGCGGCGATACGGGCGCCTTCCCCGTTTCCCCCGGGCAGAGGCCCCGCGAGAATGGCCGCCTCGCGGGCGTTTCCGGCGGGCACAATGAAGTCCCGTATGCCTTCGCGGAGGCCCGCCGCCACCGCCGCAAGGACGCCGCGTACAGGCCTTACCCGGCCGGAAAGTTCCAGTTCTCCCATGACCAGAAGATTGTCAGGCGACGGGGCAAGTTCCGCCGCGATCACCGAAAGGGCAATGGGAAGATCAAGGGACGCGCCGTCTTTCCGCACGCCGGCGGGAGCCAGATTGATGAGTATCCTGTGCGGGGGAAAAACATACCCCGAATTGCGGAAACCCGCCTGAACCCG
>JAISEB010000164.1 GCA_031264395.1 Treponema sp.
TTGTCCGTTCCCCCCTTCGCGAAGACAACGGCCGGCAGGACAAGCAGCGCCGCCAGCAGCGCCATTACACGTTTCATCATACACCTCCTGAAATTCCATACCGGAAAACATATAATTCCGGTATTTTTAATATGAATTTACAATAACAACATTCATATTCAATGTCAAGAGTATTTTGGATAAATTCACAAAATCTTCTTGACAAATATGCGGATGTTCTTTTATCATAGTTATTACATAGGAATTATAAGTATATCCTGTGCCTATTTCAGCGAATTTTAAGGGAGTGTGTATGTCAAATCCGGTTTACAAGTTCGATACCCTCAAGATCAGGGCGGCTTATGATCCCGCCCTGCACAACCAGGCGGTTTCGCCGCCCATCTACCAGACCGCGGCCTATGAATTCAGGGATACCAAAAACGCCGACGGGCTCTTTGCCCTGACCGATCCGGGCTTCCTCTACACCCGCGTAAACAACCCCACGGTGGATATTCTGGAACGGCGGGTTGCCGCCCTTGACGGGGGAAGCGCCGCTTTGGCCCTGGCATCCGGCATGGCCGCCATTTCCTATACCTTTCTTACCCTTGCGGAAGGAGGCGGGCGGATCCTGACCGGCCCTTATCTCTACGGGGGAAGCGCCGACGCGTTCCACAAAATATTTCCCAAATTCGGCATCCATTTTGACCTGTCCCCCAATATCGACAGGCCCGGCGACCTTGAGGGGGACATCAAACCCGATACAAAGGCCATCTTCGTCGAATCCGTCAGCAACCCCACCGGAGCCGTGGCGGATCTGGAGGCGTTGGCGGCGCTTGCCCATAAACACGGCATTCCCCTCGTGGTGGACAATACCTTCGCCACCCCGTATCTGCTTAACCCCGTCAAATACGGGGCGGACATAGTGGTCTATTCGGCAACCAAGGCCCTGAACGGGCACGGCAACCTTATTGCCGGGATAATAGTGGAAGCCGGGCCGGAGGGGGCCCCTCCTTTTCCCTGGGACAACGGGAAATTCCCCCAGATGGAAGAACTCCAGTACGTACTGCGGGACCGGGCCGACAACAGGAAGCGGAGTTATCTGGAAGCGGCCCCCGGCGGGCCTTTCGTAACCCGCATCAGGCTCCATTATCTTAACTATTTCGGCGCGGCCCTCGGGCCCTTCGACGCGTATCTTGCCCTCATCGGCATTGAAACCCTTTCCGAACGGGTACAAAAACAGGTTTCCAACGCGGAAAAGATAATCGCCTACCTTGAAAAAAACAGCCATGTCGCCTGGGTAAAACATCCGAGCCTCCCGTCGGACCCCTATCACAAACTGGCGCAAAAGTACCTTCCCCGGGGAGCGCCGGGAATACTCTCCTTCGGGTTTAAGGGAACGGTCGAACAGAGCGAGGCTTTTCTTAACGCCATAGAACTGTGGAGCTACCACGTCAACGTCGGGGACGCCAGATCCCTCATCGTCAATTCCCCCAAGACGACCCACGGCGAACTGACGCCGGAAGAGCAGAAACTGGCCGGCATAGAGCCGAATTTGATACGCCTTTCGCTGGGGCTTGAGGACGCCGAAGATCTTGTTGCGGATCTGGATCAGGCGTTTGCGAAGGTTTTCGGCGCGTAGCGTTCCGTTCTAAAAAGGGAAATCATGAGCGAAATCAATCTGCGGCCTTCAACCGCGCCGGTGCGGGAAAAGCGCCTGGGCTCCATTACCGGCTATTCCGGCTGCGCCCGCGATCTGGTGGACAGCGCGCGGCGGGGCTGCCTCCGGGAGAAAAACCGGTCCTTCAGCCAGTGCCTGGGCTGCTCCACCTCCAACGCGGCCTGTACGGTTATCCTGATACAGGACGCCGCGGTGATAAGCCACGGTCCTGTGGGATGCGCGGGCTGCCTCCATGAATTCGCCTTTACCTACCGGGTAAACGGAATACACCGGAACGTCCTTTCCCCGTCTCCAAGGCGTATATTCAGCACCAACATGGACGAGAAGGATACGGTATACGGAGGCGGGCAAAAACTCGCGGAAACCATCAGGGAGGTCAACCTGCGGGTACGGCCCGCGGCCATCTTTGTCATTACAACCTGCGCTTCGGGCATCATCGGCGACGATGTAGAGGGGATCGCCTGTGAGGCCGAAGAAGAGATCGGCATTCCGGTGGCGGCGATATTCTGCGAAGGTTTCCGTTCAAAGATATGGACATCCGGCTTTGATTCAGGCTACCACGGCATCGCCCGGAAACTCGTCAAAAAGGCGGAAAAAAGGCAGGAAGACCTTGTCAATGTCATCAACTTCTGGGGGGCGGATTTTATAGGCGGGTGGTTCAGGCGTCTGGGCCTGCGGGCCAACTACCTTACCCCCTTCGCCACGGTGGCCCAAATCGCGTCGTCTTCCGAAGCAGCGGCAACCATGCAGGTCTGCGCCACCCTCGGTTCCTACCTGGGGGCGGCGCTTGAACAGGAATTCGGTGTGCCCGAGATCAAGGTTTCGCCCCCCTACGGCATAATCCAGACCGAACGCTGGTTCCGGGAACTGGGCCGCATCATGAACAGGGCGGAAGCGGTAGAGATTTTTTTGCGGGAAGAAAGGGAACGCTGGATGCCGGAGATACAGGCCCTGCGGGAGCAACTCGCGGGAAAAACGGCCTATGTAACGGCGGGAGCTTCCCACGGGCATTCCCTCCTTGCCCTGCTCAGGGAACTGGGGATGGAACCGCAGGGCGCGGCGATCTTTCACCACGATCCGCTGTACGACAACGGGGCGGTTGCCTCGGACACCCTGCAAAACGTGGTCAACGATTACGGGGACATACCCCGCTACAATGTGTGCAACAAACAGGAGTTCGAACTGGTCAACGCGCTTAACCGCATCCGGCCCGACATACTTCTTGCCCGGCACGGGGGCATGACTCTCTGGGGGGCGAAATTCGGCATACCGTCGCTGCTCATCGGGGACGAGCATTTCGGCATGGGGTACGAGGGCCTTGTCCGGTACGGGAAGCGCATCCTTGAAACCATGGAAAACGACGAATTTGTAAAAAATTTCTCGAAACACGCGGTTAACCCCTACACCGCATGGTGGCTGGAACAGGACCCGTACACTTTTCTGGGAGACAACGCCGGTGCCGGGGATGATTGAACAGCAGCGTTTCATGTGCGCCATCGGGGCCATGCAGACCGTGGTAGCCATTCCCCGGGCCCTGCCCATCCTCCATTCCGGCCCCGGATGCGGGACCATGGTGGCGGGCTTTTTCGAACGTTCCACGGGTTACTCGGGGGGAAGCACCGCGCCGTGCACCAACTTTTCGGAAACCGACGTGGTCTTCGGCGGTGAAAAAAAACTCAGAGAGATCATCCGCCATTCCTACCAGGTACTTGAAAGCGATCTGCAGGTGGTGTTAACAGGCTGTACTTCCGCCATTATAGGGGACAACGCCGGACATGTGGTAAAGGAGTTCGGCGCGGAGGGGAAACCCATCGTGTTTGCCGACACTCCGGGGTTCAAGTGCAGCAACTACGAAGCCCACAGCATCGTGGTAAACGCCATCATCGACCAGTATACCGATCGTTTCGCCTGCAAAAAAGCGCCCGGAAACGCCAGGCTCGTCAACCTCTTTGCCTCCGTTCCCTATCAGGACCCCTTCTGGAAGGGAAACCTTGGGGAATTGAAGCGCCTCATCGAGGGCATAGGGCTTGAGGTACAGATCCTCTTTGGCCCCGAATCGAAAGGCGTGCCGGAATGGAGAACCATTCCCCAGGCAAATTTCAACATCCTCGTGTCTCCCTGGTACGGCCTTCCCATCGTGGAACATCTGGAAGAAAAATACGGGCAGCGTTTTTTCCGCTTTCCCTACCTTCCCATAGGCGGAAACGAAACAAGCCGTTTCCTCCGGGAACTGGCCGGATTCGCCAATGAGCGGGGCGCGGGCCTTTCCCAGCGGGCAGTTGAAAAGTTCATAGAACGGGAAGAACGGATCTTTTACGAGGAGATAGACAATCTCGCCACCTTCCTCCTCGAATTCCGCTACGGACTTCCCGCCTTTGTACATATCCTCCACGACTCGGGCTATGTGCTGGGAATGGCGAAATTCCTCCTTTACGAAACCGGCATTGTCCCCAGGGAACAGTTTATCACCGACAACACCCCGGAACGGTACCAGCGGGAAATCCTCGATATTGCCGGGGGTATTTCCCCCAAACGGCATATCCCGGTGTACTTTTACCCCGACGCGGGCCGCGCGCAAGAGGTAATAACCGCCGCGCAGTACGAAGGGAGGGGTCTTGTCATAGGAAGCGGCTGGGACAAGGAAACCGCCGCCGGAAAGAACTACGACTTTCTTTCCGCCGCCCTCCCCTCCCCTTACCGCCTTGTGCTGACATCAGGCTACGCGGGATACCGGGGAGGGCTGCGCCTCATCGAGGACATTTACAACCAGGCGCTGGGAAGCTACCGTTAACGGCCGAAAAACCAGGCAACGACGTAAAACAGGTAAATATGGGCGGGATAAAAGGCGTAAAAGAAGTACTTGTTCCCCCGGCCCCGCTTTCCGTTGTAGAGAAAAACGGGAAGGGCGGCAAAAAGCATCATCCACTGGGCGCTTGAGGCCCCGCCCCCCCGGGACGCAAGGAACGCGGCAAGACCGGCCGCAACCGGAAGCAGGACCTGCGCCCAGCGGTATTTTCGCAGCGCGTAGAACAATACCCCGACGCCGGTAAGAAAAAAGCCGCCCTCCACGGAAAGGGGGGTGGGGATGAAGAAAAACAGCGTTATGATTACCCTGTCAGGGGGGCTCTTTCCGAAGAAGAGGGCCGCCAGAACAAAGGCGGCGGCAAGGGATACGAGAACCCCGCACAGGGCAAGGAGAATCCGGCCGGGTTTCTTTTCCCTTATCCCCTCCCGGAACAGATCGAGCATCAGCATGTAAAAGGCGCTCATAAAAAGCGTGCCGAATATATTGTTGATCAGCGCCACATTTTCCACATACAAAAATCCGGTAAGGAGCCTGTTCGCGAGGTTCATGAGGATGAAGGCCGCAAGGAAGCGCAGGATGTAGAGCCTTTTGTTCCGGGTATAATAAAAACCTTCGGAGCACAGGAAGAGGAATATGGCCGCCACGGGCCTGCCGAACCAGTTGAGCCAGAAGGGGGCCCCCTGGTTAACGAACATCTGGTACAGATGATCCGGCACCATGAGGATGACGCCGATAATTTTCAAGGCCGCGCCGCTCAGCAAAAGCCAGGGATGCCGCCCGCGGGCCGCCGTTTCCGGGACGCCGGCATTTTCTGTCATACTTTCACCATTAATACCAAAACCATCTTACATGATAGCGGATTTTCCCGCCGAAAACAAATGCGCTTCACAGGCCGCGCGCCTCCCCTGATACGGGCTTGACAAAAACTTCAAGTTACGGCAATGTACGCAAATTGATTTGAAAGTCCTTTATTGTGAATGATATTCCATTTTATTGGAAAAAAGTTACATAAAAAAAAGATGGGGAGTTTATACTTTTGGAAATAAGGAAGGGAGGAGCGAATATATGGAACAGACGTTTGTGGAAAAAATGAACACGTCCCTGACTGCCCTGAAGATGGAGATCATTTCCAAGCTTCTTGTGAGCAACGAAGATTTCAAGAAAATTGTGGAGGGCATGGACCCCAAGGATCTTGCGGATATCGCGTCCGATGATATAGACCGGAAGATGATCGAAGCCCTCGGCTCACAGGATCTCAAGCGGCTCAAACTGATAGATTCGGCGCTGACACGAATTCAGCAGGGAAAATACGGATTATGCGTAAAATGCGGAAAGCGCATTCCCCAGGACAGGCTTGAGGCCATTCCCTACGCCCTGATGTGCGTAGAATGTAAAACCGAAGAGGAAAGGAGAAACAGGTAGATCCGGCGCGCCGGTTTCCCGGGCGGATTCGAAGAACCCCCAATCCGGCGCGCTTTCCCTACAATTTTTCCGCCCTCCAGACAGCCGTTCCCGGGCCGTTTTTCGTTCCTTCAAAGAAAACCGTTTCGGCGTAGCCTGAATCAAGCAGGACGCGGCGGGCCGCGCCGTAATGTCCGTCCAGATCTTCGGCGCGGTGGGCGTCGGCGGTAACAAGCGCGGGGACACCCGCCTCCCCAAAGAGCCGGAGGAGGGCCCCCGACGGATATGTTTCCCTTACGCTCCTCCGGTTAAGGCCCCCGGTGTTGACCTCCACAGCGGCGCCTGTCCGCGCGGCGGCGCGGGCGGCTTCCCCGCCCCGGCGGAGCCATGTTTCGCCGTTTTCCTGAAAAAAATCCCCCCGGTTGTTTTTCTTGACGACATCCGCGTGTCCAAGAATGTCAAAGCCGCCTCCGGCGATCATGCCGATCAGAGCGTCCCAGTACGCGTTCATGTACGCGCCGCCGTCGCCGCCAAACCCTTCCCGTATGCCCGCAAGGATCTCCTCGCGGGGGCCGTCCACGGTAAAGGGCGCGCCCCCGGGCGGGACAAGGTAATGCACCGACCCGATGATGTAATCAAGCCCCATTTCGCGGTAGTCCCTGTCGGCCGGCCCCATGAGCCCGGCTATATAATCGACCTCAAGCCCCAGGTACACGGGGATCTTCCCCTCCCAGCGGCGGCGGGCCGAACGGACCTCGTCAAGGTATGCCTGCAGCCGTTCATCCGGCAGGTGCCAGGCACTCCTGAAGCCCGTCTTCCGGCCTATGGGGGCGTGGGAACTGAAGCCGACGGCGGAAAGCCCCTTCTCCCAGGCCGTTTTGCAGAGGGTTTCAATATCGTCCGTTCCGTCGCAGAAGACCGAATGGGTGTGCAGGGAAGAAAAACGCGCCGCCTTCAACCTTTACCCTCCGGCTTTCAGGTACGCCTCGGCGGCGGCCTTGAACCGCTCAAACGCCGCCGCCGCGACAGGCCACGCGGCTGCGGTTTCGGCCCCGTCCGCCTTCACGCAGGCCAGTTCCAGGCGGGCGGCCGCTTCGCCAAGTTCTTTTCCGCCCATGGTAAAGGAACTTCCCTTGATCGTATGGGCTTCCCGCCGGGCGGATTCCCAGTCCGCCTTTTCGGCAAGGCCGGGAATAAGCGCAAGCTGTTCGGAGGTACGCTCAATGAATTTCGCGAGGAGCGGCTTTGCGGTTTCCTCGTCGTTCATGAAGGTGTCAAGCATATCCTCGGCGTCAAAAACGGCCGCGTTGGAGGATTTTGCCCCGGTTTCCCAAGCTTTTCCGTCCTGGCGCACCCCTATCCATTTGTTGAGCATGACTTCCAGATCCGGCCTTTTGAAGGGCTTTATCAGCACGTCGTCAAAACCGGCGGCCGCGCACCGTTCCCGTTCGTCCGAAAGGGCGCTGGCGGTAACGGC
>JAISEB010000171.1 GCA_031264395.1 Treponema sp.
TGGATGATTTCAAATTCTTTTAAAGGCCAGCGGGAGATTTTTAACAGTTTTTCGCTTGTTCCCCAGGCGTTTAATCTTGACAATTATATCCGGGGATGGAAGTATAACGGTTCAATCTCATTCGGCGTGTTCTTTAAAAATTCATTTTTGTATACTTCTATCGCAACTCTTGGCGCGGTGCTGGCATCGGCGGCGGTTGCCTATGGATTTGCCCGGATCCGTTTTTGGGGAAACCGGATTTTTTATTGTGTCATGTTTTTGACCCTCATGCTGCCCTACCAGGTTATCATGGTCCCCCAGTTCATCATCTTTCAGAAGATCGGCTGGGTAAACACCTTTTTGCCGTTGATTGTTCCACAGTTTGGGGGACAGGCTTTTTTCATCTTTCTTATGGTTCAGTTTATCCGGGGTATACCCAAAGAACTTGACCAGTCGGCAATGATAGACGGCTGTAACAAGTTTTCGATATTTATCCGTATTATTTTTCCGTTGATAACGCCCGCCCTTATCACCTCCACTATTTTTAGTTTTTACTGGCGCTGGGATGATTTTCTTGGGCCTCTTTTATACTTGAACCGGCCCAGAAATTTTACCGTATCCCTGGCATTGCGTATGTTCGCCGATCCCGCGACATCAACCGATTGGGGGGCGATATTCGCTATGGGAACCCTTTCGCTTGTTCCGGTATTTCTTATCTTTATTGTGTTTCAAAAGTACATTGTAGAAGGAATGGTAACTACCGGAATTAAAGGGTAATACTACATCATGCTTGGGATAGTTAAAATCTAACGCGGCCATCTCAAAATCTGGCATGATGTTTTATAATAGCCGTAATAAAGAGATAATAATGGAAACATGCTTTACCCTTGCCCTAAACACTTCTCTGTTGTTTGAAGGATGGGATGGCAAACCGGTATTGAATGCCGTATCAATCTTAAAGCGGGATATGGCAAAAACGCTTGAAATGACGAAGGCTGAGGCCGGCCAAATATTTATCGCTCCTCCTGATGGTGCAATTTCCGAAGAGAGCTGGATCATAGAAGTTGCGCCAAACAAGATGACCGTGCGTACCGGCGGCAGTCTGGGCTGTGTGTACGCCCTGCTTTATATCAGCGAACAATTTTTGGGCGTTACCCCCTTCTGGTTTTGGAACGACCAACGTTTTATCAAAAGGCCTTCCGTGCCGGTTCCCACGGGTCTTTACCGTTCGCCGCGATATGCCGTCCGTTTTCGGGGATGGTTTGTCAACGATGAGGTGCTTATCGAGAATTGGGCCGCCGGACCGGCAAATACTGAACATTGGCTGATGGTCTTTGAGGCGCTTTTACGCTGCGGCGGTAATATGGTAATACCTGGTACTGATACAAACAGCCGGAAATACCGCCAATTAGCGGCGGATATGGGGCTATGGATTACCCATCACCACGCCGAGCCCTTGGGCGCGGAAATGTTCTCCCGGGTTTACCTTGATAAAACTCCATCATACTCCGTCAACGGCCATTTATTTGAGGAACTTTGGGAGCAGGAGGTCAAAGAACAAAAAGAGCGCCGGGTACTATGGGGCCTGGGTTTCCGTGGGCAGGGGGATCGTCCCTTTTGGGCGGACGATCCGGACAGTGATACGGCGGAACGGCGGGGAAACCTTATAAGTGATGCCATTAACCGGCAATACCATATACTAACGTCTCATATCGAAAATCTGGTATGCTGTATTAACCTGTATGGCGAAATTGCCGAACTTTACCGGGCCGGAACTTTGAGTCTGCCGCCGGGAATAATCAAGGTCTGGGCCGATAATGGATATGGGCGTATGGTGTCCCGAAGGCAGGGGGCGCATAACCCGCGTATTCATGCGCTGCCCTCCGCCGAAGATTCAAAGCCTCATGGTATTTATTATCACTGTTCGTTCCATGATCTACAGGCTTCCAATCATCTTACCATGTCTCCCAATTCGGCGGAGTTTTTGGCGGCTGAACTGGAAAAATCCCTGGATGCCGGGGCCGGGGAATACTGGATCATTAACAGCGGAAGCGTAAAGCCCCATGTCCATACCCTGGATCTGGTAAGCGAACTGTGGCGGACCGGCCATGTAGATGTTACCGCTTGGCGTTTGCGCTATGCCAAAACGTATTTTGGTGAACAAAAGGCCGAAGCTATTGCCGGCCTCTTTGCCGAATATGCCGTTAGTACGGCGAAGTACGGCCCCAACGAAGATGACCGCGCCGGTGAGCAAATTTGGCACCATCCGGTACGGGAACTTCTTTGCCGGTGGGTCACCGGGGATACAGAGCACTGTGTAAACAGCCTATGCTGGCTTACCGGAAACTTAAGCTTTCCCGATCAGGTTCAAAAGCTGGAAGCGATCTGTCGTGAAAGCCTTCCCCGCTGGGAGGCTTTTTGTGCGCAATGCGCCGCCCTGCTGCCTACCCTGGATGAACACGGACGCCGTCTTTTTAATGATAGTCTCTATTTGCAGGGAAGGCTCCAGCGGGATGGTGCGGCGGGGGCCTTGGCCTTCTGTGAAAGTTTTTATGCCTGGAATGACGGTGATATTGTTCGGGCTTTCGTGCTGGCGGAAAAATCCCGCTCCTGTTATGACAGAAGTGTCGGGACTTTGGCTGAAGCCGAACATGACGGATGGGTTGGATACTACCGGGGGGACTGCCTTACGGATGTCCGCCTTACCGCATCCTGCATGGAGGCGCTTGTTTCATATCTTCGCATCACCGGTGACGGCCCTGATTTCCACCGCTGGGAGCGGAATTTTCTTAAGCCTGCGGAGGAACGAAAGGTTATGCTCCTGAGCAGCAAGCAGCGGGCCATGGGCGACAGCAAATTGGCGGAAGCCCTTGGGCCGGCGCTGAATGTTAGCACTGAAAAAAATGTGGGACACCCAATAGGAATATCGAACAAGCCAATTGACATAACGGAGGATATATAATCATGAAACCTATACTTGTAATTCTTGCCGCCGGTATGGGAAGCCGTTACGGGGGCGTAAGCCCCTGTAGAAGGGGGAAGCATAAGGCTTGCCGCCAGTCTGTTTAAGAGATTTATGGTAAACCGCTTTGCGGTTTACCTGTGCAAAAGTCCAAGGCCCCTACGAGGCCAATAATGCGGCAAGGCTGAAGCGTGAGGGTCGGCAACAAAATTACTACGGTTTTCCCCCCAAGGCGTGATACAAAAAAATTATGATGGGGGGGCACTAATTGCCTTGGAATAAAATGACTTTTCATCGCTACTGATAGATTTGACAAAGAAAGATGGCGCTACAGAACGGACCTTTTTATACAGGCGGGAAAAATATGAAACATCACAATAACCGACTTTTAACGCCGCTTCTTCGATAGAGATGAGCGGATCTGCGGTTACGATAGTTTCAAATCGTTCAATTTTTTTAATTATACAAAGATGTTTGAAACTCATATGCAGTTTTTTATTAAGAGCGTTTAATATAGTTGATTGGCTGTAGCCTAAATGGGCTGCTACTTCCTGAAACGAAATAGGGGCTGAAATATGGTTTTCAATCCAGCGTAAAACCTCTGCGGTTATGTCTAACTGGCGTGTCCTGATATAACCCTTGGAAACGATATAATCACAAAGCATGGAAAAAAGATTAATCATATTTTCCATCGAAGCCTTATCAAAAAAAGGCTGTTCAGTAAAGGCGTTTTGCAAAACGGCCGGAGCAAACCCATTCTTTTCCCAGCCCTGAAGTATCACGAGGGGAATATTATCTTGGGTTCTGAATTGGCCTAACATGACATACCCTACGACTTCCTCATTGAGTTTGATGGGGAACGCCGTATCTATGAGGCCGGCATGGCAGGTATAAACCAGGGGGGTCAAACTATTTTTAGAACGAAGACACATCTCATGATCCATCTGGATACAACGATGATCGTAATGGAGTTTTTCCCTGACAAGTTTGCAATAACCGCACAGCGGATAGAATCCTATGGTCATATTTTTCTGTACATCCGCTGAGAAAATAGAGATGCATACTTTAAAGCAATAGGAAAAACTGGTTATCAGCTTCCTAACCTTTTCTTCAAAAAAGACATCTATCGCCTTCATGCTAGGGACGATACCATCTTTTCACGTACAAGAACAGGGGAGCTAAGAGCAACAAAAACAAGAAAATTACGGAAAAGTCCTACTATTCCGTGTAAATAGTCATGGACTTGCATGGAAACAAAACTTACCATAAAACGGATATTTATAAAAGGCAGCCTAAGCATACCTAAAGAGGAGTGCGCCATGAGGTATCCGCCGATTGTAAAAAGTATTCCCCATATTCTGCATGGGGGCGATTATAACCCCGACCAATGGATCAGGTGGAAGGATACGATCTGGAAGGAGGACATGCGGCTCGCCAAACTGGCGGGAATCAATACCCTGACGCTGGGGATGTTCTCCTGGAGCGCCCTTGAACCGGAGGAAGGGCGATATAACTTTGACTGGCTTGATGAACTGATGGATATGATGGCCGAAAACGGCATCGCCGCGGTCCTGGGTACGCCCTCCGGGGCCCGGCCCGCCTGGATGAGCAAGAAGTATCCCGAGGTGTTGCGGGTAAACGAGTCCCGCTTCCGGAACGTCCACGGGGAACGGCACAACCACTGCCTTTCCTCCCCGGTCTACCGGGAGAAGACGAGGGCTATTAACGAGCGTCTGGCGCGGCGTTACAAGGATCATCCCGCCCTGGCGGTTTGGCATGTCTCCAATGAATATTCCGGGGAATGTCACTGCCCCCTCTGCCAGGCAAAATTCCGCGTATACCTACAAACCAAGTACAAGACCCTGGACGCCCTGAACGAAGCCTGGTGGACCGCCTTTTGGAGCGCCACGGTAAGCGATTGGGATCAAATTGAAAGCCCCGGCAGTCCCGGCAACGGAGGCCACAACGGCCTCAAGCTGGATTGGCGGCGTTTTACCACCGAGCAGTTTGTGGATTTTTACCTGAACGAAACGGCGCCCCTCAAGGAGATTACCCCGGATATTCCCTGCACTACTAACCTTATGGCCGAGTATACGGGGATAGACTACACCCGCTTTGCCGAAGTCCTTGATGTGGCCGCCTGGGATTCCTACCCCCAGTGGACCAGCGCGGAGGGTAATGGAGAAATCGGGCTGCGCACCTCCTATTACCATGATCTGATGCGGGGCCTTAAACGAAAACCCTTCATGCTGCTGGAATCCTGCCCCTCCGCCACGAACTGGCGTCCCGTAGCCAAGCTGCACCGGCCGGGAGTCCACAAGCTCCAGTCCCTCCAGGCCCTGGCCCACGGCGCGGATACGGTTCAATACTTCCAGTTCCGCAAGAGCCGTGGGGGGCCGGAGCAGCACCACGGCGCGGTGGTCGATCACCGGGGCACCGAACATACGCGGGTTTTCCGTGAAGTCGCCGATCTGGGGGATTGTTTGAAGGGCCTTGACGATCTGGTGGGAACGGACACGCCGGCGGAAGCGGCGTTGATTCACGATTATCAGGTGCGCTGGGCACTGGAAGACGTGAGAGGTCTTTTGCAGGAAAGAACCGGCTACGGGGAAACGCTGATTGAGCATTACCGGACATTCTGGAAACGGGGCATTCCCCTGGATATTATCGACTCCCGGCAGAGTCTGGAAAAATACCGTCTGGTGATCGCCCCCATGCTGTACCTGCTGCGGGAAGGAACAGCCGAACGGATCGATGAGTTTGTCCAAAACGGCGGAATATTTGTTGCCACCTACGCTACCGGTTATGTGAACGAAAGCGCCCTTGCTTTTTTGGGCGGTTTCCCCGGCCCCCTTAAAAAAACGTTAGGCATCTGGTGCGAGGAAATTGACGCCCTGTACCCCGGAGAAACAAATTCCATTGAATGGGAAGGCAGGAGCTACCGGGCCTTTGATCTGTGCGAACTTGTCCATGGAGAAGGGGCGGAAGTTCTTGGCGTTTACGGCGGTGATTTTTATGCCGGAACTCCCGCGCTAACGGTACACCGCCGGGGAAAGGGGCGCTCTTACTTTATCGCGGCGCGGACCGGGGAAGATTTCCTTGATGATTTTTACCGCCGGCTTACAACGGAGGCGGGCATCCGGCCCCTGTTTGAGGAATTGCCAGAAGGGGTCACGGTCCAGATCCGTAGTGACGGCAAAACGGATTTTGTCTTTCTTATGAATTTCACCAGCGGGAAAGCGCTTGTTCCGGCGGGGTCCGGCAGAACCGCAATCGGTCTTGAGCCCTTTGAGGTAAAGATCCTGCGTTCCAAAAAGAAAACATTGTGAATAAAAATACAACGGAAAAAACGCTGTTACAACTTTTTTTGCCTGTTTTTTTTGAATATACGCTGCTAATGGCGGTTGGCGTAGTAGATACCATTATGTTGTCAACCGTCAGCGACCAGGCGGTTGCAGCGTCGGGAACCGCAAATACCTATTTATATCTTGTTTCCATGATTTTTACCATAATGTCTACCGGCGCACTGGCGGTTATGACGCAGTATATCGGCGCAAAACATCCGGAAGTTGCCGAGCGGGCCAAAACAATCGGCCTCTTGTTTAATTTCGGATGCGGCCTCCTCTTTAGCGTCTTGTTCGCGTTTGGTTCAAACACGATACTGGTTTTTCTGAATACCTCACAGGCGATAACGGCCGACGCCGCGGTATACATGAGCATAGTCGGAGCCGCCCTGGTATTCTTGTCCATGACGAATATATATTCGTCGTATTTACGTTCATTCGGACATCCCAAACTTACCCTGATAGGATCGGCGGCCGCGAATATTGTTAACATTATTTTAAACGCGGCGTTTCTCGCGGCCGGCCTTGGCATTAAGGGCGTCGCGCTTGCGACCCTGACAGCGCGAATCGTAAATCTGGTATTGTCAATTATTTTCGCGGAACGGATTAAGCGTAAAAGAATTGAAAAACCTCTGGAAACCCGGCCGGGGTTTCCAGAGGTTCCCATGATTGGCAATACGAAGATATTCAGGCAAATATTGAAAATTGGTTTGCCGTCGGCGGTTGAAGTGATCGTGTTCAATTTGTCAATTTCATTTATGGTAAAATGTCTTAACCAGATGGACCCGGAGGGCATCGCTATAGGCGTATATTCATATTGTAACCAGATATGCAATCTGATATATTGCGTGGCGGTAAGTTTAAGCCAGGCCAATGGAATCATTGTCGGCTGGCGGGTTGGCGAAGGCCGTTTTGAAGCCTGTTACCGTGAAACCATGAAAGCGGTTAAATACGGCATTGCGGTTACCGCGCTTGCTGCGGTGTTGTCTGCGTTTGCCGGGAAAACACTGCTTGGTATCTTGACGGACAATCAGCTTATTCTTGGCTTTGTTTCCATGATCATGATAATAAACATTGTCAAAGAAATTGGCCGGGCGGGCAACTACATTATATCAATGGCGCTTAGAACATCGGGAGACGCCGCAATAACGGTGATTATGGGATTGGTGACAATGCCGCTGGGCGCGTTCCTGGGCAGTTATGTTTTGGGAATAAAATACGGCATGGGTGTATATGGCGCGTGGATTGGCATGACCTTGGACGAGGGCCTGCGTTGTTTATGGATGTATGCGCGGTTTCGTTCAAGAAAATGGATGTCAAAAGTATTGGTACATGCACAAGAAGCCGATACTTACAATAGCGTTGTTCAATAACTTGTGTCATTGAGCAACTTCCGCTTGAATCCGTACGGAGGTTTTCATGAATGTGTATACCATGGAAGAACTGTTCAAAAAGGCCGGGGAAGCCGCCCGCGCCGCCTACGCGCCCTATTCGAAATTCAGGGTGGGAGCGGCGCTGGCCTGTGAGGACGGGACGATCTTTTCAGGCTGTAATGTTGAAAACCGTTCCTTCGGGCTTACGATCTGTGCCGAACGGAACGCCGTCTTTCAGGCCGTCGCCGCGGGGAGGCGCCGTTTTGCCGCCCTTGCCATAGCCACGCCCGATTCGGCTGAACCGGTCGGGCCCTGCGGCGCCTGCCGCCAGGTGTTAAGCGAGTTCATGGCGGAAGACGCCCCGGTCCGTTTCGGGGGCTCGGGGCCCCGGCGGGTTGACGCAACTATTGGGGAACTCTTGCCCCATGATTCACTTCACGATCTTGCGGATTCTGCCTCCCATTGACATATTTTGACATTTTGTACATCATGCGGTATGGACGATGATATTTTGACTATAGAGGAAGTCGCGAAATATCTGCGGGTTTCCGAGCGGACGGTGTACGACTGGGCCCAAAAAGGAGAGATACCGTCGGGCAAGATAGGAACCGTCTGGCGCTTCAAAAGATCCGATATAGAAACCTGGGTCAACGACAGGCTTTCGGGCGACCGCATGGGGCCTCAGCCCGCGTCGATTTCCGTCGACGCCATCATATCCCCCGGACGCATCCTCTTCCTCAATTATTATTCCAAACGGGATGTCCTTGTCGCCCTGGCCGACAATCTGGGCGGGGCCCCCCAGGTAAAGAACCGCCAGGAACTGATTCAGGAAATTTTGCGGCGCGAAGAACTGATGAGCACCACCATAGGCCGGGGCATCGCCATTCCCCACATCAGGCTTTCGTCGGTTACCGACCTTGTCGTGTCTGTCGGCATAAGCCGGGTTGACATAACCGATTTCAAGGCCCTTGACGACGAGCCGGTACGCCTTGTTTTCATGATAGCCGCCGCCTATAACCAGCACGCCTATTATCTGCAGACCCTTTCGTTTTTCAGCGCCCGCCTTAAAAACCGCGAGCTGCGGGATTCCCTTCTTGGGGCAAAAACGGAAGACGATGTGTACGGCATTCTTACTCAAAGATCACCGCAGACCAGTAATCTGTAACGCTGATCTCCTTCTCTATAAGACCCATGCCCACTTTCGCGGTAGTTTCCGCGACAAGCCAGTCCACGCCTCCCGCCTGGAAACGGGCGCCTTCTCCGGGAAGATCGGCCAGCCCCATCGCGTGGCCGTACGCGGGTGAAACCATCATCGCCGCCGGGATATTCGCCTGCGCCAGTATGACGGCCCAGAGCATGGCCCTGCTGTCGCAGTCTCCCCGGCCTTCGGTCACGGCGCTGACAAGATTGACAAAATCGCTTCCCATAAGATCCCGTTCATAGGCAAACGACTGAATCCATTGCAAAACTTTTTCGGCAAATGCCTCAGGCGGCAGGGAAGGGCGCGCGCCGTCCTCCGGCGGGGGAACGTTCCAGCGCCGCTCCAGCTTGAAGGCTGCGTCGGCAAGCCGTTCCCATGAATCACGGTAGACGGCCCTGTAAAAGCGGACGCGGGCGGCCTCCAGAAGGGGGGAAGCGGAGTAACGGCGGAGCACGGCAAATTCCCTGTCGACAAGGGCCTGCGCGCCTTCCGCGTCGTGCTCGGCGACAAGAACAGCCTCTCCGCCGCCCGGCGCGGGGGGAACTTCCCGCACTTCTCCCCTTGGATAACTGAACGCGGTAACGGGCCCGCTTGCCCGCCGTTCGGCCTCGGACGGCGCTATGGAATCCAGAACGGAAAAATGAAGGATATCCGGAATGTTTTCACCGCCGTAGGCCAGGGCAAGGAGCAGGGGCGTCTTTCCCCCGGCGTTCCCGGAAGGCGGCCCCAGTTCCACGCAGAAGCCCCATCCTCCAAAGGCGTTTTCCCCAATGGTAAAATCCAGTTCCATGAGACAGGCTTTTCTGCCCCGGTAATCGAAACTGCTTGTGTCCCCCCTGTTGCCGATGCGGCGTCCCGAGTCCGCCGCCATATCCTCTACAGAGGCGTAGATCCCGCTGTACACGACAAGATCCAGCGCGGCGCCCTGGGGAGAGGCAAAGGAAAACCGTTCGCGGCCGTCCCCGCCTGAGTATTCGTATTCTTCGGGCAGATCGATGCGGAAACCCCACGCGGGGGAATAAAACGGCGCGGAAAACGCCGGGCCGGCGCACAGCACAAGGAGGAGCGGAATCAGGCGGGGGAAGAAAGACAGCGGGCTCCCGGCCGCCGTTCCCGCGCGCGCCGGGAATGTTATTCTCATGATATGTATACTATACTATCCTTTCGGGTTCATTTACAGACATTCCGGGGGCGCTGTTTGAAACGGGTTACCGTTGTTTTTGAAAATGAATGGCTTCTCATCCTTGACAAACCAGCGGGGCTTGCCGTGCAGGGCGGAGAAGGGGTAAAGGTTTCCCTTGACGAACTTCTCGCGGCCGAATATTCGCCGCGGCCCCTCCTTGTCCACCGGCTTGACCGGGACACTTCCGGGCTTGTTCTTGTCGCCAGGAACAGGGAAGCCGCCGGGATTCTTGCCCCCCTTTTTTCCGGGAAAAACGGGGAAAGGATACGGAAGCGGTACATCGCCGTCTGCGCCGGCGTTTTTGCCCGTAAAGAGGGGGACATACGGGAAAAGCTTTTTGTCCGGGGAAGCGAAAGGGACGCCCTGACTTCATACGCCGTTCTGGAGGATAACGGGGAATTTTCCCTTGCCGCCCTGGAACTCGGGACGGGCAGGATGCATCAAATACGGCGCCACCTTGCCCGGCTGGGGAACCCCGTTCTGGGAGACGGCAAATACGGGGATTTTTCCCTTAACAAACGCCTGGGAAAAACCATGGGCCTGCGCCGCCTTCTTCTTCACGCCGCCGCCCTTGGCCTCCCGCCTCTTCCCCGGCTCGGCATTTCCCGGCCCCTCGGAGCACAGGCCCCGCTTCCCGCTTATTTCGCGGAATTTTGCGAAACGGAGTTCCCCGGTTTTTCGGAACTTTTGCCCGGGGTTCCCGGCCGTTGACAAGGGACCCCCTTTTTCCCATGATTATCCGGGTATGGATGATATCCGGCTGACAAGGCCCTGTCTGGAACGGCTGAGTACCGATGAACTGGTCAAGCTGGCGGATTATTACGCGATAGACATTCCCCCGGATCTGGAACGGATCTTTATCATAGAGGAACTGCTTGAGGCGGATTTTACCGGGGATGAGCCTGGGGACGGCGAACGGTTCGGGGGAGAGGCGGATATACGCGAGCCTGTGCCCCTTCCAAAGCAGTACAACATCACCTATCTGGAGCATCTTGTCCGGGACCCGCTGTGGGTGTTCGTCTTTTGGGAGATAAAAGGCGCCGACAGGGAATTGTATGAAAAATCGCCTGATTTTGAGGGATATGTTCTCAAGGTACGGAACCTTGAAGGGGGAGGTCATATTTTTACCGTCGCCGTGGGGTTGAACGATGCCGCCTGGTACTTGGGTTTTCCCCCGGACAGCGGCCGGTGCCGCGTGGAACTCTGCGCGCTGCGGGGCGAAGAGGAAACCACGCTGGCCTTCTCCCGTCCCTTTACCCTTCCCAGGCTGCTGGAGCCCCTTTCTACCGGAGCGCCCGAAACCCTCGCGCGGCTTTCGGGCGCGGGGGATTTTCCCGTGATCCGCAACGCCGACCGCCTGTCTCCAAGGGACAGGCGCGCTTTTCAAAATTCCCGGAACGATTAGCCGGATACTTATGGAAAGACGGAACGTTATTTCGATAGTTCTCAACGCCCATCTGCCCTTTATACAGCATGACGAAGGAGCGCTCTGGTCACGGGAAGAACAGGTTTTTTTTGACGCGCTGTCCGAAACCTGGCTTCCCCTGCTTGACCTTCTCGCCCGCCTGGACAGGGACAATGTCCCCTTCAGGCTGGGAATATCCCTTTCCCCGGTGCTCTGCCATCTCTTTTCCGATGAGGGGCTCATAAAGAAGTACCTTGACTACACGGACAGGCAGATAGAATTCGGCTGGCAGGAAGAGGACAGGACAAAGGGGGAAGGGGATCTTCATTCGCTGGTGAAATTCTACGTTGATCTGGCGGGGGAAAGGCGGCTTGCCCTCATGAAGAGGGGAGGGGACATTCTAAAGCAGCTGGATCACTACCAGAAGAAGGGCAAGGTGGAGATCCTCGCCACCGCCGCCACCGGCGCGTTTCTGCCCTTCCTGTGTTCCTCCCCGGAGGCCGTCCAGGCCCAGCTTGAGGCGGGGCTTGCCTCCTACCGCCGCAATTTCGGCAAATATCCCCTTGGTTTCTGGCTCCCCGAATGCGGCTGGACGGCCGCGCTTGACGAACATTTAAGGGCCAACAATCTGGGCTACACCATCGTGGAATCCCACGCCCTTGTCTTCGGGAATCCCCCCGCGGAAAAGGGGACTTTTTATCCGGTAAAGACCCCCTCGGGTATTTTTGTTCTCGGCAGGGATTTCGGGGCGGCCGGGAAATTCCGCGCTTCAAGTCTCCTGTACCGGGACAACAGCAGGGACGCGGGCTACGACCTCCCCGCCGGCATGCTGGGCCCCTTTCTCTCCGCGAACGGGGAACGTTCGGGAACCGGGTACAGGTATTACGGCGGCTCCGCCGGGAAGGATCAGAGGCAGCTTTACGATCCCGGCGCGGCGCGGAGGCAGGCGGCCGGTGACGCCCGCCGTTTTCTTGACGAAAGCGCCGCCCGGCTGGGCGCGGCCGCCGCGATGATGAAGGAAAGGCCGGTGAGCCTGTGCGTCTTTAACGCCGACGACTTCGGCCGTTTCTGGTACGAGGGGCCGGTTTTCATTGAGGCCCTGTTCAGGGAAGGGGCGCGGCGGGACGATCTGCAGTTCATGAATCCGGCGGAATTCCTCTACAGGGAGGAATCTTCCTTCCAGACCGTGACTCCCGGATTTTCGTCGGGGGGGATCAACGGTTACGCTCAAACATGGCTTGACGCGTCAAACGACTGGATATACCGGCATCTGTTCAGGGCAGCCGGAAGAATGACGGAAATGGCGGAACGTTTTTCCGACGATTCGGGGTTAAGGGAACGGGCCCTTAACCAGGCCGCGAGGGAACTCCTGCTCGCGCAGGCCGCCGACTGGCCCAAAATGATGTACGAAGGCGATTCCGCGTTTGCCAGGGGCAGAATCGAGGAACATTTAAGAAATTTCACCACTATTTACGAAACGCTGGGAAGCAATTACATAAGCACCGAATGGCTCACCGGTCTTGAAAAACGGCACAACATCTTCCCCACCATCAATTACCGCATCTTCAGGAAAAAACGCTAGAAACCGCCGCTTAAAAGGCGGCCCCGGAAAAAACGGGACGGCTTTTGAGGGCGGCTAGAAATCAAGCCGCTGCATGGAGTCTATCTTCCGCTCGACTTCAAGCGCGCGGGTAAGGGTGGCAAGGCTTTCGCGGGCGGGCTCGAACTGGGGGTTGAGCCTCAGCGCCTCCTTCCAGAGGCTTTCCGCCTCGCCGTAGTTTCCCCCGGCGTAGGCGTCAAGGCCGGCGAGGTACAGTTCGTCGACCCTCGCGGCAAGGGAGCCCCGTCCCTGATCCCCCAGGTCAAAACGGACCCCCACGCTGACCCGGTTAAGGGGCTGCAGCTGGGTCAGCAGATCCAGCGTGTAATTCACCTCTATGGCAACGGATTTAAGGGTTATGGCGCTGCCAAGGGCCACCCTCACGTTTCCGTGCTTCGCCAGAAAACCCGCCCGCATGGCAAGAAAATCCGTGACGCTCACGGAAACGCCGGTGGACCAGTAGGGTTTTTCCGACAACTGCGGATTTTGAAGGTTGAGCGGAACGGAAAAGTCAAAGGCGAAAAGCAGCGGCCGCATGGGCTGGTACGACAGGGCGGCGGTCATCACCGTGGGGAGGGGATCGCTTTTGGCCGGCGGCCCCAGGTTCCGTATCACAAAGGCCAGGGACGTATTCCTGTCCCGTGACTGGTACGGCTTCAAAAAATCGAAACGGGTCAATACCCCCAGATCCCCCATGACCATGACAGCCGACTGGGATTTCCCCGAACCGGCTATGACAGTATCCTCGTCGTCGGTGTAATCGGGCACAAAACGGAAGGCGCCCTTGAGGCTGGCCCCCACCGAAACGCCCGAAAAGTAATAGCTCGACAAAAAATTGTAGGAGGCGTTGAGAATGGCCACCGCCTCCGAATAATAGCCTTTGGATACCCGTTCGCCGAACAGATTGTATTCGGTAAAAGGGGTAAAGAGCCATTTGCCACTGGCGGCAAAGCCGAAGTTTTTGTAGCGGGAAGCGAAGGCCGCCGCCTCTATCTTGGTGTCCGCTATCCAGTTGTTGTGAAAAAAGGCCAGTTCCGTTTTTTTGAGCATGGAAGAACCGGCCGGATTGAATTCGATAAAGGAAATATCGTCGGCCACAGCGCTGAAAGCCCCCGCCATGCCTTCGGAACGGCCCCCCATGGGTATGTTCAAAACCGGAAAAGCCGTAAGGCCGGCGTTGTCGTCGGGGCCGTATATCTTGTCCAGATATTCGGAAATCGAGTAGTACCCGTTGGGATTAAAATTGGCGGCCCCGGCGGCGGCGGCAAGCGTGAAGATGATAAAACCGGAAAGGAGGAGCCGTTTTCTGTTCATTTATCCTTACTGTAACCTATCTTCTAGTATATATCGGAAAAAATAATATTTCTATGATACTATAATAGACTATAGGGGATCTTTTGGAACCGGAGTTTTGAAAGACGGCTTTGGGATTAACGGGAGAATTTCCGGGCCCTGTCTACAGGGATTTCCCGGCGGTTCCGATATATAGAGCAGGTATACCTTGGGATGAATGCGGAGAGCCCTCCGGCGCGCGCGCGCCTTACGGGGCGGATTTTCGGGTTGTTGGCGGTTTGCTGGTCTCTGGCAGCGGCAGTTTCCCCGCTTTACGCGGGGGGAAGGAAGGACGGGGATCTGTCCCATGCCGACCGCCTCATCGCGGACAAACAGTTCGACGAAGCCATAAAGGTCCTGTCCGAATACATCAGAAAAAACCCCGACGATTTTGAAACCGCGCAGAAAAGGCTCAAGCAGATAGGGGCGTTCAGGGATGAGTACAACGCCGTCGCCGACGAACTTTTGACGACTGTCTCCTCGGACCCGGGAAACGCCTCAAAGATCCTCGCCCTTATCCAGCGGCTCCAGAGCATAGAATCTCCCAACAATCCCAACGTTCAGGCGTTCATTGCCCGCATCCAGGCCATAGCGCTGTTCACCTACAACCGGAACAGGCTGGAGCAGATCCTTTCGGCCGGGCGCGGGGAACTGGCAAAGGGGAATTTTGAGGGGGCCCTTACCCTCTACGCCGGGGGCATGGACATTTACCGCGATGATTTTTTCAGCGCCGGGTACGGCGAGGAAACGGAAAGCCGGGTGCGGGCGGGCATAGCGGATATAAACGCGGAAACGGGGAGGTTTCCCGCCATTGTCCGTTCCCTTGAACAGAACGCGGCGGAGGCGGAGAGGCTGGGGACCGGGAATACGGCCCTTGCCCGCCTTGAGGAAATTTACGGCCGCCTTATCCCCGGACTTGACAGCCTGACCCGTTCCCGTGACGTGTTTCTTGATACCGGGAATTATTTTGATGAAGAACTTGCCCGGCTGCAGGCCGGCGATCCTGAAATCGGGGACCGTTCCTTCCTTTCGTTCGCCTCCCGCCTTATTCACGGCCCTTCCTATACCGGGATCGAATTTCCCGAAGGAATGCTCGGCGTGGTGGAAGGTTACTGGAACAGCGTAATGTCCCGGGCGGAAGGAGCGGCGCTGGGCATTGCCGAACGGAACTACGCGGCCGGCCGGACGAATCTTTCAAACGGGGACTACGCCGCCGCCGCCGCCGCCTACGCGGGCGCCCGGCCCTATCTCGGTTTTCTTCTTTCCCTTTCGGGGAAATGGAACGAGTTCATGCACGATTCGCCGTCCTTTGCCCCTTTCGGCGTTTCGGTGCCCAAAGAAAAATTCGGCGATTTTCTCGCGTACCGGGCCCTGGACGACGCCGTTTCGTATTTTTCAGACGGGACGGAACTGGGCCGGCGTTTTGCCGAAGTACCGGGCGGTGATTCCGGCACGATTTCCCTGTGGCAGAGCGGTTCCCTCGATTCCGCCGAGGCGGAGCGGCGCGAAGGGCAGTACCGGGCGGCCTTTACCGTTCTTTACAACGAAACCGGAACGCTGATCGCCGAAGTAAGCGGGCGCGAGGGCGAATTCCGCACGGAGATGGCGGCGGGGCCGGAGACGGCGGCAGAGACGGCTGCAGAAACAGCGGCGGGGCCGGCGGAAGATCCGGGCGGAAGGAACCCGCTTTTCCCCCTGGAAGAAGCGCGGAACTTTGCCGCGGCCCTTCAGGCCCGCATTGGGCGGGAAGAATACGGCGCCGCGGTACGGCAGTACACCATAGCCAACGATGAACTCGGGAAGCGGGTAAACGGGCGCCGCGGCGAAATGGAAGAGGGAAGGCGCCTTATCGAGGGAACGGCCGAAGGGGACCGCACCCTCTTTTACCCGGCCGAAGGGTTTGCCGTATTCGAGCGTATGAACGCGGCCATTGGGGGGGACATAGAGGCGGGAAGCGCCCTCCTTGAAAGGTACAGCGCGGAGCGCGGCGATATAACAGGCCAAAGCGAAGTGGCCGCGCTTTACGCCTCCGCGCGGGCAATGACGGTGTCCCTTCTTTCGCTTAGAAGCCAGGGGGCAGGATTCTTGTCCGCGGCGAAGGCCCAGTCCGACAGGGCCCAGACCTACAGGCAGGAAGGGGACCGGCTCTTCAGGGAAGCCCAGGCCGCTTTGGCCGGAAACAACTTCGACACGGCCCGGGAAAGGCTCAACCAGTCCACCGGGCGGTACAACATGGCCCTGGAACTGCAGGAGTCCGATTCCATCAGGGCCGAATGGGACAGGCTTGTCGCCCTGGGAAACGAGATCAACCGTCAGGAAAACGAATTTGTCATACGGGATGTCAGGAACTATGTAACCAGCGCCCGGACGAACTATTACGCGGGTAATTTTGAACAGGCGGAAGAACTTCTGGTACGGGCCCAGAACCGCTGGCGGCGCACCAATGTCGGCGACGACGGGGAAGTGCTCTACTGGCTCAGCCTGGTCCGCAACGCCATGTCGCTGCGTTCAGGCCGCGTCATTCCTCCCACCGCCCCCCTGTACGCGGAGATGAGCCAGCTTTTAAGCGAGGCCAGAAAGAACTACGAAGAAGGCGTGCGTTACTTCAACGCGGGAAGAAGAATCGACGGAACGGTCAAATTTACCGAGGCCAGGCAGAAGACGCAGGAAGTGAAGATCATGTTCCCGCTGAACGAGGACGCGGGGCTTCTCGAACTGCGCATGGATCAGGTGGTGGACCCCCGCGCCTTTGAGCAGTCCTTTGAACAGCGCATGCGGGACGCGATAGCCGGGACCAGGCGGAAATCAATGGAGGCTTTTGCCGATCTGCAGAACCTCGCGAAGATCAACCCCCGGTATCCGGGCATAGCCGCCATTGTCACCCAGGCGGAAATAGACATGGGCTTCAGGCCCCCGCCGCCCAATCCCGCCGATCTTGCCAGGTCCGCCGAACTTACCGCCGACGCGCGGAGGGTTATAGAGGGGAACCTTTCCGGCCAGTACGAGGCGTCTCTTGTCTGGCTTGATCAGGCGCTGCGTCTTAACCCCAATAACGCGGAAGCAACCCGGCAAAAGGACATACTCCTTACCCGTATAAGCGGGCGCGGGGTTGTCGTGTTCGACAGGGAAACCGAGGATGAATACCAGCGAGCCGTCAGGGAATATCAGCAGGGCAACTACCTTGGGGCCTTCTCCAGAATAGAGCGGCTGCTTCAGAATCCCAGAAACCAGAATTCCACCCTGATTCTGGAACTTCACCGGAGGCTCCAATCCCTCTTATGACACATCTGCAACGCCTTTCGCCGGGGAATCTCGTCTCTTCGAGGTTCAGGATCTTTTTTCCCGCCCTTCTCTTTTTCATCGTATGCGCGTACGGACAGGCGCAGACGACGTTTTACTGGGAAGAGCCGAACCGTTTTTCCCCCGCCGAGGGCCGTTTTCCGGTTTCCGGCTTTAACGGCGATCTTTCCGTCATCGCCTGGCAGGAGACTTCGCCCAACAGCCGCGTCAATACCTCAGGCGAGTCTGAGATACATGTCTCCATAGGGGTAAAGTCCGCCGGGGAAGACTGGAAGATATACCGGAACGTGGGGGGCCCCTACTACTATTCGGGGGAAGAGCCGGCGATCCTCAACGTCACCATCGACAGGCGGAACCGGATCATCATAGCCGCCGCGGCTTCCGTAACCGAGACGGAGATCCTCATATCGTCCGACAGGGGGGAAAGCTTTTCCCAACGAAGGCTCGACAGCGGTTCGGAAAGTTCCATAGCGCCCCGCCTTGCCGTCCGCGCCGACGGGGGGTATCTGCTTTTCATTACCCGCGGATACGAGCAGTCCCTTTCACTCTACTACTCCCGTTCGGACGACGGGATCACCTGGAGCCCCTTTACTCCTTTTGTGCGGGGCTTCGCTCTCAATCTTAACTTCCTTCCCGCCCACGCCGCGCTGGGCTCTGCCGACTATGTGATCTTCCAGTCGTTTGTCGGCGGCGCCGACGTAATTCCCGCCTTTCAGCTTTACCTGCAGATCAGTACGGACGGGGGCCTTTCCTGGAGCCAGCCCCGGCGCATAACCGACTTCCGCGATCCCCTCATGAACACCGGTTCGGAGCCGGATCGTTTCGACAACCAGCGGCCCCATCTTTCGGTATACGGTAACGGCCTGTTCCTTGTATGGGAGCGGCGTTTCGGTACGGGTTCCCCCCAGATCTACGGCGCCCTCATCAATCCCCAGGGGACGGTGAGCGGGGTGGAACGGGTGAATACCGAAGAGGCGTACTGCAATAACCCGGTGGGTTTTATTCACAACGGAACCCGCCTGGCGGTGTGGTTTGACAACCGCAGGGGGGGCAACCGGATCTTCCTTGGACAGCGGGACGCCGTCGCCTGGTCGAATTACGATCTTTCGGGCGGTTCAGGGGACGCTTCCTTTGGAAGGCCCGTCATAGACGGGGACGATCTTCTTGTCCTCTGGCAGATTGTCAGAGGGAACGCCGGGTACATCTACACGATTCTTCCCGACACAACCGTAACGCCGCCGGCTCTTACCGCGCTCAATTTTTCCCCCTCGCGCCGTACCCGGGGAGACCGGGCGAGGATAGCTTGGGCCCCTCCCTTCGACACCTCCGGCATAGAAGGCTATTCCTGGCTCTGGTCCAGATCCCCCAATGCGGAGCCGCCCCGGGAGGTCCTGCTTTATCCGGGGGCAAACGTTTCCCTGTCCATGGATCTTACCGCGGAAGAGGACGGTTCCTGGTATTTCAGCGTCATCGCGCTGGATTACGCGGGAAACTGGTCCCTTCCGTCCCGCGTCGAATTTATACGGGATACCACCCCGCCTTCCTGGACATCCATCGTTCCTCCGGAACTGGATGAAAACGGATACCTCTTGTCAAATACCTTTTCCGTGCAATGGAACCCGCCCGGCGATCCGGACGTGGCCGGTTACACATGGAACCTCGAATATCTGGGAGACGCGGCCCGCGGCGAGGATTATGAAACCTTTACCGCGTCCGCCACAGGGCTTGGAATGGGAACCGTTCCCGCGGGCATCGTGCAAACCGGAAATCAGGCCGATTATGTCAACCAGGACGACGGAATGTGGCGCTTTACCGTCGCGGCCGTGGACGAGGTAGGAAACGTCGGGCCCCCGTCGGGCGTTTTCTTCAGAACCAACAAATACATTCCCCATACCTACGTCACCTATGTGGATTCGGCCCAGGACGAACAGGGGCTTGTCTCGATACGCGTCATAGGCCGGGGTTTTTCCGCCGGGGGAAACGTGTACCGGATCTTCCTCGACCGGGACGGGGAGGCCCCCTACGACAGGGAATATACGCTTTCAGGCGGGGATTTCCGCATCCTTTCCGACAGGGAAATCGCGGGACTTCGGGCCGAGGACATGGACGAAGGGGTCTACAGGCTGGGATTCTTTCATCCGGAGCGGGGACTGTACGTTACCTCTCCCTCGGTAACGGTGAACAAGATGGGAACGGTTAAATTCGGCGACTTCTCCAGCGTATGGGAGCCTTCCTGGCTCAGGAGGGAAACGCGCCGCGTCATCGATCCGTCCCTGCTCCTCATCGCCGTCATCCTCGTATTCTGCCTCTTCGGCCTTGCCGCCTCCGTAAGGGGAATAGGAAACGCCGTCACCGAAAGCGCCGCGATACGGGTAGAAGCGGCCGCGCTTATAACAGGAGATTTTATGCCTTCGGAAAAGAAAAAACACGCAGTAAGAATCAGGCGTAGAGGGGGAGGCCTCAGGCTCAAGCTGGCTTTCTTTACCATCGCGATAGTGCTTACCGTGGTCGCGCTGGTGTCCCTGCCACTGGCCTATGTCATGACCAACACCCAGCGGCAGACCCTGCTGCGGGGACTGTGGGACCGTTCCTCGGTTCTTCTTGAAGGTTTGGCGTCAAGCGCCCGCGCCTATCTCCCGGCAAACAACATACTGGAACTCGGCTTCCTCCCCGCCCAGACCGCGGCCATACCGGAGGCGCGCTACGTGACCATTACCGGCTACAACGCCCAGGCCTCGGCATACGGAGATCTGGTGTGGGCCACCAACGATCCTGAAATTCTCGCCAAGATAGACACCGCCGAACTCCAGCCGGGAATCTCGCGCCTTACCGACGTGCTGAGCCCCCGGCTTGAACAGATCAGCGGGGAACTCAACAACAGGGCCCGCGCCGAGGTGGGAAGCCTTTCGCAGAGCATAGGAGAGCTCAACCAGGAAGGGCTTATACTTGCGTCCCGTAACGATCCGGAAAGCAGGCGGCGTTTCCAGGACATACAGATAACCACAAGCCAGCTTTCCGCGCGCTTTACCGAGGGGCTTGCCGCGATAGCCCGCGACATCGGTTCCGAGCCGTCTTTCTCTACCGAGGATCTTCCCCGCGACGGGACAAGGACCTACATATTCTTCAAGCCCGTCATGTACCGGCAGGGAAACGAGGATGTGTACTTCAGGGGCCTTATCCGTCTTGAAGTAACCATAGATTCCATTCTCGAAAGGATAGCCGAAGATCAGCGGACGCTTATAAGGCTCATATTTATCATTGCCTTTATCGCCCTTACCATAGGAACCATAGGCGCGCTGGTACTTTCCACCCTTATCATAAGGCCCATACGGAAACTGGTGCGGCATGTCGAGCAGATTAGGGATACCGAAGACAAGGCGAAACTCGCGGGCGTGGACATCCGCATCAAGAGCAGGGACGAGATTGCCGTTCTTGGAAACACCATCAACGACATGACCCACGGCCTTGTCAAGGCGGCGCTGGCGGCGTCGGATCTTTCCATAGGAAAGGAAATACAGAAGAAGTTCATTCCCCTGGAAATGGACAGGGACGGAAACAAACTCAGCTCGGGCTACAAGGATACCAAAAACGTCAGTTTCTTCGGCTACTACGAAGGGGCCAAGGGGGTATCCGGGGACTACTTTGATTATCAGGATCTTGACGGCCGCTACTACGCGATCATCAAGTGCGACGTGGCCGGCAAGGGAATACCCGCGGCCCTGATCATGATACAGGTAGCGACCATGTTCCTCAACTATTTCAAGGCATGGAAGCCGACCGCCAAAGGCATGCACATTGAGGAAGTGGTCTACCAGATCAACGACTTCATCGAGACACTGGGCTTCAAGGGTCGTTTCGCCGCCTTTACCCTGTGTCTCTTCGATTCCCAGACGGGAACGGTGCGGTTCTGCAACGCGGGCGACAACATCATACACCTCTTCGACGCCTCGGAGGGCCGGATCAAGACCCTTACCCTGCCGGAAACGCCCGCCACAGGCGTACTTCCCAACTTCCTTGTGGAATCCAAAGGCGGTTATACCGTGCAGACCATGACAATCGATCATGGCGACATTCTCTTCCTCTTTACCGACGGTATAGAAGAGGCAAAGCGGAAATTCAGGGACGGGGATTTCAGGGAAATCCTCTGTACCGAAGGCCCCAACGATACTCCGCACGAAAACCACGTGGCGGGGCAGGGGGATGAGGAAATGGGGCCGGACCGGGTCCAGGCCATCATCAACGCCGTCATGAACCGGGACGTGTACACCCTGCACAAATGGCACAATCCCGAAGGCAACGCCGATCTCTCCTTCGATTTTTCAAACTGCGAAGGCAAAGTCGAGGAAGTGATCATGGCGATGGTGTCGGTGGAAAAGATGTTCCGCTGCTGCAAGGACCCCGCCGCGGGCGAGGATTCCCGCGTGCTTGTGGACCGTAAAGTGGACGCGTTCCTCAAGGATCACTTTCTCCAGTACAGGACCTACTGTTCCTACACAAAAGAGAACCCTGGCAACGACGCGTATATGTACTATACTCATGTCATTGAGGATGATCAGTACGACGATCTTACCATTTTGGGGATCAAGAGAAAGTAGGCGGGATTTTTCCGTTCCGCGCAATTAGAGCTGAAATTGTAACAAGGGGGTTAAGTATGACATTTGGCGAAAGGATGAAGGAGATTATTGAACAGGGCCTTTCGGTTTCAAAGGACCTTGCCGCCAAGGCGGGGGCAAAGGCCCAGGATCTGGGAGAACGGGGCGTTCTCATGCTGGAAGTCAAACAGCTTGAAGGCCAGGCCCAGAAACTCATAGGCCGTCTTGGGGCCGAGGCGTACGAGGCGTTCGCCGAACGGGGAGTCAAGACCCTGTCCGCGGACACCCATGCCGTCAAGACGCTGCTTGCGGAAATTGCCCAGATCCGCGAATCTGTCGAAGAAAAGAACGCGGAACTCCGGTCCCGGAAAAAGTGAATTCCGAAGGGTCCCTGCCAGAAGGCGTCGCGGAATGTTTCGCCATTTATGGCGAGCTGGAAAGTTCCTGTCTCTTCGGTTCGGGGCACATCAACACAACCTTTGTTTCCCGGTGGAATCAGGCCGGCGCCCGTGTCCGTTATCTGCATCAGCTTATAAACGATCGCGTTTTTCTTGAGCCCGGCGAAGTTATGGAAAACATAGACCGGGTTACGCGGCACATCGCGTCCGTTCTCCGCGGGGAAGGCGAGGCGGATATCAGCCGCAGGACCCTTACGGTGGTTCCCTCGCGGGACGGCCGGCTTTTTGTCCGTGACGGCGGCGGGGGCTGGTGGCGGACGTATTTGTTTGTTGAACGGGCGCACGCGCTGGATGTGGTTTCCTCCCCCTCCGAGGCTTTTTTTCTGGGGAAGGCTGTCGGGCGTTTTCAAAGACAGCTGGCGCGCCTTGAGGGAAAGCGGCTTAACGAAACCATTCCCGGTTTTCACAACATGGAAAGCCGCTACCGGGCCTTCCGCGGCGCGGTAGAAAGGGACCCCCTTAACCGGGCCGGAACGGCCGGCGCCGAAATTGACTTTATGCTGGAAAACGAGGAGCGGGGCGCCGTTCTCACTCGCGCCCTCACGGAAGGCCGCGTCCCGGAACGCGTCTGCCACAACGACGCCAAAATAAACAACATACTCATTGACGACGGGGACAACAGGGCCCTGTGCGTCGTTGATCTTGACACCGTAATGCCGGGAACCTGCCTTTTTGACGTAGGCGATCTGATCCGTACCGTCGCGGCGCGGGCAAAGGAAGACGAACGGGATCTTTCACAGGTGGAATTTGATTTCCCGTTTTTTACTTCCCTTGTTGAAGGGTACCTGTCCGAGGCTTCCTCCTTCCTTACAACCGGAGAAAAAGAACTTCTCGCCGAATCGGGGCGTAACATCACCCATATCATGGCCCTGCGTTTTTTGACGGATTACCTTAACGGGGACACGTATTACCGTACGTCGCGGCCCGGCCATAACCTTGACAGGGCCAGAAACCAGATCGCCCTTGTCCGTTCCATGGACAGGAACCGGGAGAAGATAACGCGCTTTCTGCTGGAGGCAGTGTAATTTCTCCGGGGCGGGTAAAAAACCGCGCGCGCTCTTGAAAAAAAGGGGTTTTTATTGTAAAAAGTAGACTGGAATTTATGATAAAGGAACCCTTTTACCGGGACGGGCTTTGTTTTTCATGCCGCCGCTGTTCTTCCTGCTGCCGTTATGAAAGCGGTTTTGTTTTTCTTTCGGAAAAAGACGTACGCGTCCTGTCGGCGGCCCGCGGAATGGAGTATAGTGATTTTGTGAAGACATGGTGCCGCTGGGTTCCCTCCGAAGGCGGAAAGGATCGTCTTTCGCTAAAGGAAAAAGCCGATTATGATTGTATCTTCTGGAAGGACGGTTGTACGGTTTACGGGGCGCGGCCCCTGCAGTGCAGAACCTTTCCTTTCTGGTCTTCGGTTGTCGGTTCCCGTGAGGCGTGGAATACGGCAAAAACAGGCTGTCCGGGCATGGATTCCGGCGCGGCGCACAGCCGGGAAGAAATAGAAGCCTGTCTTGCCGCAAGGAGGGCCGAGCCGCTTGTTATGAGAATATCGCCTGGCGTAAGGGGGTTGTAGTGCTGGTTCATTTTTGGGGCGTCCGGGGTTCCCTGCCGTCTCCTCAGCTTCCCTCTCAGATAAAAAGCAAAATTTCCGCCATTCTGGAACGGCTTACCCCGGCGGACATAGAAAATACGGAGAACCGCGAACGCTTTCTCGCGGGGCTGCCCCCCTGGCTTTTCGGCACGGTGGGCGGAAACACCCCCTGCGTCAGTGTCGGTTTCGATAACCCCCGCGAGCTTGTCGTGTTTGACTGCGGCTCGGGGGTCCGGGAACTGGGCATCGCCATGGGCAGGCAGAAGCCGAAACCGTCCCAGTACCGGGTGTTTTTTTCCCATTTTCACTGGGATCACCTTCAGGGGCTTCCTTTTTTCAACCCGTCCTACGATCCTTCGGTAACCATGGATTTTTATTCTCCCATGAAGGACCTTGAAGCCGCCCTTTACGGCCAGATGACTTCCCCGTATTTTCCCGTTCACATGGAATCAATGGGATGCAAGAAGAATTTTCACCTCATGGAAGGCAGGCTGGAGCTTGAAAGCGCCGCCATTTCCTGCAAGAAGATGAACCATCCCGGGGGTTCCTATTCGTATATGGTCAACGACGGCAGGCGCCGCTTTATTTACGCGACCGATACGGAGCTTTCGGCGGCCGATTTTATCAAAAACGATGAAAACACCGAATTCTTCCAGAACGCCGACCTTATCGTCATAGACTGCCAGTACACGCTGGGGGAGGCTATCGAAAAGTACAACTGGGGGCACAGCGCGTTCAGCCTGGCGGTCGATTTTGCCGCCAACTGGGGCATCAAGCACATGGTGCTGTTCCACCACGATCCCACTTACAACGACCGGAAACTTTTCAACATACTCCAGTCCGCGCGCTGGTACACCGAACGCATGAATATCAAGGGAATCGAGCTGTCGCTTGCCGTGGAAGGTTTGGAAATCAACCTGTAGTTTATGAAAATGAACAAATCCGGCGGGCCAAAAGGATCTGATCACGGTAAACACGATAAACATAACGACGGAATGTCACAGAACGACGGTACGCGAAAAAAAAACAAAGCCGGGCGGGCCGGAGCCGGGCCGGTCAAATCGGGTTTTTTCAGGAAATTTGTTTTTCTTTTGATCTTCCTTACCGGAACGGTGATTTTTCTCTTCGCGGTACTCCTTGGGGGGCTTGTCTATTTTAACGGCGCGCCGTCCGCCGCTCCCCGTCCCCCCTCCGGCGATTCCCTCCGCATAGAAGACGGCAATGTCCTTTACCTTGAAGTGCGAAAAGGCGAAAGCGCCTGGTCGGTGGGGAAGCGCCTTGAGGAGGCGGGAATCATACGGAGCAGGTATTTTTGGCAGCTCATTTCCCGTTTCGAAAAGGAATTTATCAAAAGCGGCGTCTACCGCCTCGACATTCCGGCGGGGCAGCTTGAAATATACCGGATTCTGGTCGAAGGCGCCCAGATGCTCACCCGGGTCACCTTTCCGGAGGGGGCCACGCTGAAAAAATACGCCCGCATCCTTGAGGACGCCGGAATATGCGGCGAGGCCGAATTTCTTGCCGCCGCCTCGGACCCCGCCGTCAGGGCCGAATACCGCGTCTCCGGCGAAACCATGGAAGGGTATCTGTACCCCGACACTTACTTTTTCCCCCTGAATTATCCGGCCCTTATGGCGGTACGGACCATGGCGGGCACCTTTTTTGACCGTCTTGAGGAAATTGACCCGGCCGCGCCGGAACTGTCCGCCGCCGAACTTGAGCGCCGGGTAATTATCGCCTCCATCGTGGAGCGGGAATACCGTGTCGGCGAGGAGGCGGCGCTCATGGCGGGGGTGTTCTACAACAGGCTTGAAATAGGCATGGCGCTCCAGTCCTGCGCCACCGTGGAGTACGTGATCACCGAAATACAGGGGAAGCCCCACCCGGAAGTGCTGTACACCAGGGATACGGAGATACGGAATCCCTACAATACCTACCTGACGCCGGGGCTTCCCCCCGGCCCCATTTCGGCGCCGGGCAGGGTGGCCCTGGACGCGGCCTTTCACCCGGCCGAAAGCGATTATCTCTATTTCCGCCTGGTTGATCCCCAGGCCGGCCGGCATTATTTTGCCCGCACGCTGGACGGCCATATCCGCGCGGGGGTGCTTTATGTCAAGGGAAGGGGCTAGTGGCTTTTATTTCCAGGGTGACCATACAGGAGGTAAACGACAGGCTCGACGCCCTGGCCGTGGTGGGCGACTATGTCCGCCTTGAAAAAAAAGGCGGCCGCTACTGGGGGCTCTGCCCCTTTCACAACGAAAAAACACCGTCTTTTACCGTGGACCCCGGCAGAAAAATGTACCACTGTTTTGGCTGCGGCCAGGGCGGGGGGATCATCACCTTCATCATGGAAATGGACAAACTCACCTTTCCCGAAGCGGTCGAAACCCTGGCAAGGCGCTTCGGGATAGAGATTGTCTATGAACATGACGGGTACGAGGTTCCCGCCGGGGACGGCGGCAAAAAAAACGCGGAGGAGGCGGCAGAACTGTACCGCCGGGTAACGGTGAGCTTTCATCACATGCTCCTCGAAAGGCCCGAAGGAAAAAGGGCGCTGGACTATGTCGAGTCCCGTAAAATAAGCCGGGAAACCATGGACCGTTTCAGGCTTGGTTTTTCCCCCCCGGACCGTTACTGGCTCTTTCAGTTTCTTTCCAAAAAGGGGTATTCGGAGGAATTTTTGGCCGCGTCAGGACTTTTTTCCGAGCGTTACCCCCGGAGCAGCTTCTTTTCGGGGCGGCTCATGTTCCCAATAGTCGACAGGAACGGCAATACCGTCGCTTTTGGGGGCCGCGTCGTCCCTTCTCCCCCGGACGAACACTCGCCGTCCGGGGAAGGCGGCGCGCGGGAGGAACCAAAGTACATCAATTCACGGGAATCCCCCTGGTACAAAAAAAGGGAGACCCTTTTTGCCGTCGACCTCGCGATCCCTGAAATACGGAAAACAAAGGAGGCGTATCTCTGTGAAGGCTACATGGATGTTATCGCCCTTCACGAAGCGGGAATACGCAACGCCGTGGCCCCTCTGGGAACCGCGTTTACCGACGAACAGGCAAAACTCCTCCGCCGCTGGGCCGAAAGGCTCAATCTGGTCTTCGACTCGGACGACGCGGGCCGGGCCGCCGCGGTAAAGGCCGTTCTGACGGCCAGGCGGAACGGCCTTCCCTGTTTTGTAGTTGCCCCCGGGGGCCGGGACGCGGGCCCGGCGGCTCCGAATGACACGGCGGGCCCAAAAGACCCGGCGGCTCCTAAAGACCCGGCGGATATTTTGCAACTTTTTGGGCCGCAGACATTGCAAAAAAGCATGAAATGTTTTATAAATGACCTTGAGTATCTTTTGGCGCGGGGCAGGAGTATCTTCGACGTGTCGAACCCGGAAGGCAAAGCCAGAGCCGTGGCTTTTCTTTTTCCCTATCTGGAGGCGCTGGATTCCGACGTGTCGCGGGACGACTGTTTTACCGCGGCGGCGGAGGCCTTTGGGGCCGAAAAGGCCGCGGTACAGAGGGATTACGAAAGGAGGCGTCTTGATACACCCCGGCGCGGGCAGGACGCCTCTCCGCGGGGAGAAGGGGGGGCTCAAAGCGAAAAGCCTGTCGTTATGAACGACGAGCTTTTTTTGCTTGCCGTTGTGGCTTTTAATTTTCACCGGTATCCGGAATTCCGCGCGGCCCTTTCCATCAAGGAAATAGAAGATCCCGCCGCCAAGGAACTTTTTGTCGCCATGGAGGAGTGTTTTGTCAACGAGGAATCAGGCATTGATACGCTCCTTGCGCGAATATCTTCCGCCGTCCTTCGCAATTTCATTGCCGGAAAGGGCGTGTCGGGGGAATTTACCCTTAACCCCGAAAGACTCATATCCGACGGAATACGCCGCGTAAAGGCACGGCGGCTTCACCGCAGGCTGACCGAAATTGTCGCCGGAATAAGGAGGATGCGGCATGAGGAACGTGAAAGTCCCGGAAACAGGCTGGATGATCTGTTGGCCGAAAAAATGCAGATAGACAATGAATTACGGCAGTTGGAAGGAAAATAACGAATGACGGATTTACGAACATCCGGCGTGGCGCTTGATCCCGCCGTAATAAAGCTGATTGAATACGCGAAGGAAAAGAAAACCCTCTCGTACGAGGAACTTTCAGACTACCTTCCCGAACACATCGCCAATTCGGACAAAATCGAGGAAGTTCTGGCGCTGCTGGAGGCGAACAACGTCCAGCTTACCGAGGAAGAAGGGGCGGGCGACGAGGAAGGAGAAGGCGGAAACAGAAAGAACCCGGAGAACGGGAAAAAGCGGCTCGTATACAGCGAAAAAGAATCGTCGGTAGACGATCCCATACGGCTTTACCTCAGGGAAATAGGCCGGGAAAGCCTTCTTACGGCGGAACAGGAAATAGAGCTTTCCAGGCAGATGGAAGAAGGCGAAAACATCATCAAGGGTGTAATAAAAAAATCGGGAATGATAATCCCCGAATTTTATCACATTGCCCAGAAGGCCTTTTCCAAGCGGGATTTGCGGGAACTTAACCTGTCCAAAAAAGAGATCACCGAACACATGACGGAGCGGCGGCGGCTCAACCAGTTTTACAAGGAAACCCTCCGCGTAATCCTCGGGGATCTCAAAAACTACATCGAGATAAAACGCCGCCTTATAAGCCGGGGCGGCGATTTCCTTGAAGACGGGGAATTGTGCGAAATACGCGGCCGCGTCATGGAAGTAATACTGGGCGCCGAAATACATCCCGATGAAATCGCCGGTTTTTCCGACAAATTCATTCAGGCTTCCAAAAAAATAAAGCGTTACAAAAAGGAACAGGAACGGATAGAAAAACATCTGCGGGTAGGTTCCCTCAAGGAACTGCGCATTCTGGGCCGCGGGCTTACCATCAAAGAGGAGCGGGAGCGGCTGGAAGAAGAACTTGGGCTTGGTTCCGACGAAATAAAAGAGAAGATACGCCTCATACAGGTAACGGAAAAGAAGCTCAGGCAGATGGAGGCTGAATTCGAGGAATCAATCGAAAGCATCAACCAGATGGCCAGGGAAATAAACCACGGGCAGGTGATGATGCGCAACGCCAAGGACAGGCTCATCAAGGCGAATCTGCGCCTCGTGGTTTCCATCGCCAAGAAATATACCAACCGGGGGCTTCACTTCTTCGATCTGGTGCAGGAAGGCAACATAGGGCTCATCAAGGCCGTGGAAAAATTTGAATATCAGAAGGGTTTCAAATTTTCCACCTATGCCACCTGGTGGATCAGGCAGGCCATTACCCGTTCCATTTCCGATCAGGCCAGAACCATACGGGTGCCCGTGCACATGATAGAGCAGATCAACAAGGTGGTGCGGGAATCAAGGCAGCTCATGCAGTCCCTGGGAAGGGAACCTTCCGACGAGGAAATAGCCGAAAGGCTCGGCTGGACCGCCCAGCGGGTAAAGTCGGTTAAAAACGTGGCCCGCGAACCCATATCCCTTGAAACGCCCATAGGGGAAGAGGAAGATTCTCTTTTGGGCGATTTCATCGAGGACAAGGACGTGGAAAACCCGGCGAACCAGACTGCCTTTACCCTGCTTCAGGAGCAGCTTACGGGCGTGCTTGCCACGCTGCCCACGCGGGAGCAGGAAGTGCTCAAGATGCGCTTCGGGCTGGACGACGGTTATTCTCTTACGCTGGAAGAAGTCGGGCTTTGTTTCAACGTTACCCGCGAAAGAATACGGCAGATAGAGGCCAAGGCGCTTCGCCGCCTGCGGCATCCCAAGCGGAGCCGCCGCCTGAAAGATTATCTGGATCATTAAAAGCACGGGCCCCGGGCCCGTACAGGAGTACACATGGCAATGGATGAGGTTTTCGCCAAACTGCGCACGCTGCAGGATATTTTATCCGGAAAATTCAAGCTGGAACAGGAAATAGAAGAGATCCCAAAGGATCTTCTTACCCAGGAAGAACTCCTTACAAGGCTGAAAAAAACGTTTATCGAAAAAAACCAGGAATACGAGCGCGCCAGGGTCGCGGAAAGTGAATTCAGGAACCTCCTTGTGGAAGCCGAAAGCGCCCGCGAGAAGGCCGAAAAAAACATGGACGTCATAAGCACCCAGCGGGAATACGAGGCGCTGGACAAGGAAATACGCGACGCTTCGGAAAAAGAACAGCAGTACCGCAAGGAACTCCAGCGCGAAGAGCGCGTCATCTCGGAGCTTGACGAGCAGATAAAGCAGAATACGGCCCTCATTGAACAGCAGGAGGCGGAACTGGAGCAGCGCCGCAGGGGAATAGAAGCCCTCATAGCCGAAAAAAAGCAGAAAACCGAAGAACTTGGGGAGGAAGAAAAAAACCTGACCCCGGATCTCGATCCCGAAGTGCTCTTTAAATTCGAGCGGATCATCAAGAACAAGGGCGGAAAGGGAATCGTCGCCATCAGAAGCGGCGTCTGCATGGGCTGTCACATGATACTTCCCGTCCAGTTCGCCAACGATGTCCGCACGGGCGAGGAAATAGTCTTCTGCCCCTATTGTTCCCGTATCCTGTTTTATGAGGAATCGGAAGAGGGCGAGGAAGATTTCTTTAACGCCGAGGATGCCGGAAGCCTTTCCGATCTTGACGACATGGAAGACGAAGAATACGATGATGACGAAGAAGAAGAGGAAAAAGCCGACGCCGATTACGAGGAATAGGGAGGCGAAAAACAGAGTTGTTCAATAACCTTGGTAATTGAACAATTTCCACTGTAATAATTGGGCGATGAACCTGACCGCCGCGCTATGTAAACAACGCTGTTTATGTATCGAGGAAAGTCCGGGCTCCGCAGGGTATGATGCCGGGTAACGCCCGGGCGGGAAGCCGGTGGCGGGGGAGCGATCCCCCGGCGCCCGGTTTGCCGACAGAAAGCGCAACAGAAAGTATACCGCCGAAAGGACGCCGTTCCGGCGTCCCCGGGGGACTTCAGGTCTTCCGGAAAGGCGTAAAGAGACGGGCCCGAAAGGGCCGGGTTTTTTACGCCCGGTAAGGGTGAAACGGCGGGGCAAGAGCCCGCCTCGGCCGCGGTAACGCGGCCGGAACGGCAAGCCTCATCAGGAGCAAAGTCAAGCGGCGTGCGAAGGGGAAACCCGTTCGCGGGTAAAGGGCGGGGCCTTAAGGTCCCGGTTCTTCACCACGGAACTGCCCGTTCCGGTTAAACGCGGGTAGACTGCTGTTGACGCCGCCGGTGACGGCGGCGCGAGACAGATGGCGGTTTTTCCCTGTTCTCCAGGAAACAGCCGTTTTCGGGAAGCGGGGAACTACAGAACCCGGCTTACGGTTCATCGCTTTTTTTATTTTCATGTGAACGCGCCGGCGTTGTTAAACACAATTGACTTTATGTAATAAAACGTGCTATATATATATGGATGTTTGACAGTAAAAAAAGATCCGGTTATGGAACTCGCGTTCATCGTAAAAAAAATTTTTATGCCGCCGCTATAATCATCCTGTTTTCAGCCGCCGTTCTTGTTCTCTCCGCGTTTTTTTTCGACGTAAAAAACAGGCGGGGAAACGACAGAAAGGAACTGCTTTCCCTCTGGGAAGACGGGCGTTACCGGGAAGCCTATGAATTGAGCGGGGCGGAACTTCAAAGAAAGCCGCTGGATTTTTTTCTGCTGACCCTGCGCGGTTTTTCGGCCTACCAAATCGGCATTTCCCAGATTAACGCCTTTGACACGCTCTCTTACATCGACGATTGCGTTCTTGCCCTGCGAAAGGCCCTTCTTCTCGATAATGCCGCGGGCAGGGAACGTATCTATTATATTTTGGGAAAGGCGTATTATATTAAGGGGCAGGGATACGCGGATCTCGCGGTAAAATACCTTGAAATGGCCAGAAATTCGGGCTATGAGGCGGGGGACATACCCAAGTACCTCGGGCTCGCCTATGTGGCGGTGAGGGATTACCGGGCCAGCGTGGCGGTTTTTACCCTTGCCCTGGAAGCCGGTTCGGTTTCCGATGAACTGCTTCTTTCCATAGCCAAATCCTACATGGCAATGGAAGAACCCGATGCCGCAAGGGCCTATTTGATGCGCTGCGTTGAAACTTCGCGGGATTCGGTCGCCCGTGTTACGGCGCGCCTTCACCTGGGTGAAATTCTGGGAGAAGAAGGGGACAGCGAAGGGGCCGAAGCCCAATACGCCGCCGTGCTGGAAGAAGCGGGTGAAAACGCCGAGGCGCATTTCCGGCTTGGGGAGCTGTACCAGGCCAGGGGAGACACCACAAGGGCGCGGTGGGAATGGCGGCGGGCGTTATGGGCCAATCCCGTCCACGAGGGAGCCCGCAGGCGGCTTAACATTTTGTAATCAGGACACGGGAGGGAATATGTTCGGAAGGAATTCGTCGGATCTTGGCATTGATTTGGGAACCTGCAATACGCTTATCTACATACGGGGAAAGGGCATTGTGCTGAACGAGCCTTCGGTGGTGGCCGTTGAACGGGGCACCAAAAAGGTAATGGCAGTCGGGGTGGAGGCCAAGCGCATGCTCTGGAAAACCCCGGAGAACATCATCGCCATAAGGCCCATGCAGGACGGGGTTATCGCCGATCTCGAATCCACCGAAAAGATGATACGTTACTTTATTTCCAAAGTGCTGCCCCGTTACCGTTTCGTCAAACCCCGCATGGTCATTGGCATTCCCTCCTGCATTACCGAGGTGGAACGCCGGGCGGTGGAAGAATGCGCCTATAAAGGAGGCGCCAGGGAGGTTGTCGTCATCGAGGAAAGCCGGGCCGCGGCCATAGGCGCCGATATTCCCATCTGGGAGCCCGCCGGCCACATGATCTGCGACATAGGGGGGGGCACTACGGAAATTTCGGTCATTTCCCTTGGCGGCATGGTAGTTACCAACGCCATACGCCTTGGGGGCGATGAATTTGACGAGGCCATCATCAAGTATGTGCGCAACGCCCACAACCTTATCATAGGAGAGCAGACCGCCGAACGCCTGAAGATCGAAATAGGCAACGCGTCGCCGGACAAGACCATAGAAAAGGTTGAAATAAAGGGAACCGACGCCATAACGGGGCTTCCCAGGCGGCTTGAAATAGATTCCGTTGAAGTCCGGGAGGCCCTGAAAGATCCCATCACCCAGATTATTGACGAAATAAAGGCGACGCTGGGGCAGACCCCGCCTGAACTGGCGGCGGATATTGTGGAACGGGGCATTGTCATGACAGGCGGCGGCTCGCTGCTCAAGGGCCTTGGCAAACTCATCTCGAATGAAACGGGAGTTCCGGTGATTCTTGCCGAAAGGCCGCTTGACTGCGTCGCGCTGGGAGCGGGAAAGTATTTTGAATACACCAGGGGCCTTGACAATTCCAAAAGCATTTATGACAGCCTGAACGGTTAGGGTATGGTGACAGGGAAGGGCAGAAACCCCCGGGGCCGGATTAATCCTTCTTCCTACGTATTTGCCGCGCTTATGCTTGTTTCTTTTGCCGCGCTTTTCTTTTCGACCCGCAGTTTTATCGCGGACTTCAAGAACATGGGCCTTTCCCTTTTTTCGGGCGTGCGGGGAAGCGTCAACGAGGTATCATCGCTGGTCTCCCGCACGGCGCTTTCCGTCCGTGAACTTGCCAGTCTCCGCGAGGAATACGCGGAGCTTTCCGCCCGCGTTACCCGGTACGAGCAGCTCGAACGGAGCGCCGCCGAAATAGGGCAAGAGAACATGCGCCTGCGGGAACAGCTCGGTTTTTCCCGTACCCTGCGTTACCGCCACATACCCGCGGAACTCATAGGCCGTGATCCGGACAATCTTTTTTCGGCCTTTGTGATAAACAGGGGGAAGAAAGACGGCGTCGCCTACAACATGCCTGTCATTGCCTTTCAGAACGGGACACAGGCGCTGGCGGGCAAGGTGGTCCAGGCGGGCCGCTCGGAAAGTCTTGTCATGCCCCTTTACGACCTGAGTTCCTCGGTTCCCGCGCGGCTTTCCGTATCGCGGTTTGAGGGACTTGCCGAAGGGCAGGGAGCCCCCGGCGTTCCCCTGCTCATGCGGCTTATCAACAAGCGCGCCCGGGAAGAGATCAGTTACGGCGACATGGTCGTTTCAAGCGGGACGGGAAGGGTGTATCCATCGGGGATCAACATAGGCCGGGTAAGCAGGATCATCTACCACGAAGACGACATTTCCATGGAAGCCGAACTGGAACCCGTGGTGGATTTTTCCAGGCTTGAGTATGTCTTTGTCATCGAGGCCCTTGAATCTTCCCGTGAGGAAAATTCAAGGGGAGAAGACGGCGCGCCTGACGCCGGGGAGGGAGCCGGTGATTAGAAACGTTATATGGACGGTGATCTTTTCCTTTGTGGCCGCCGTACTCCAGTCGACCCTGCTCCGTCATCTTGCCCTTTTCCGGGTTGTCCCCGATCTTGCCCTGTGCGTCGTCGTCTACTCCGCCTATGTCAACGGCGCCATGACGGGCCAGCTTTCAGGCTTCTTTTCGGGCATACTCATCGATTTTATTTCGGCCTCTCCTCTGGGGCTCAATTCCCTGATACGCACGCTTGCGGGCGCCCTTGCCGGGCTCATGAAGGGAACCTTTTTCCTTGGCGCCGTTTTTCTTCCCATGATCCTCTGCGCGGCGGCCACCGTCCTCAAGGCCGCCGTCCTCTTTGTCCTCCACCTGTTTTTCGCGGACGCGGTTCCCGTGTACCCCCTTGCTTCCCCGATCCTGTGGACAGAACTCTTCCTCAACGCCCTTCTGGCGCCTTTTCTCTTTTTTCTCCTGAAACGTTTTACGCCCCTCCTTTCGGGGCGGAGGATTTACAATGCCGCCCCTTAACCACCTTTCTTCCGGCGACGAAACGCCCGAACGGCGCATACGCGTCCTCGGCGTGTTTTTTATCGTTATCTTTGCCGTGTACACGGCGCGGCTCTTCAGCATGCAGATCCTCCAGGGGGATGTGTACAGGCGGGAGGCCCAGGACATAGCCCGCAGAACCACGGTGATTCCCCCTCAGCGCGGTGAGATTTTCGACCGGAATTTCAACAGCCCCCTCGCGCTTAATACCGATTCCTATGCGGTGAACATTACCCCGGCGGAAGTGCCCCGGGGGGAAATGCCCGCGCTGCTTGAAAGAGTCGGCGCCATCATCGGCGTATCCCGGTCCGATCTGGAAAACAGGCTTCCCGCGCAGTCAAATTCCTCCTACCAGCCGGTTGAGCTCGCGGTAAACGTTCCCTACGCCGCCGTCGCCGCGCTTGCCGAAAACGCCGACACCCTGCGGGGAATCTCATGGCAGAGCAAGCCCCTTCGCACCTACGCGGACGCGGGAAGCCTTTCCCATATACTGGGTTATGTCGGGGACATCACGAGGGACGAGCTTACCATGCTGTACAACAGGGGATACCAGGCGGGGGACGTAATAGGCAAGGCGGGAATAGAAAGGCAGTACGATGAAATCCTGCGGGGAAAAGAAGGCAGGGAAGTCCGCACCGTGGATGTCCGGGGACGGCGCGTTTCCAGTGAGGAGCAGAACCTGAGGACTCCCCCCGAAATGGGAAAGAACCTTGTGCTGACCATAGACCGGGACATACAGACGCTTGCCGAAAAGGCGCTGGGCGCGCGCATGGGATCTGTTGTGGTGATGCGCCCGTCGGGCGAGATCCTCGCCATGGTATCCTATCCCTGGTACGATCCCAACCTTTTTAACCGGGGCGGCATGTCCGCCGAATACCAGGCGCTGATAAACGATCCCAACAAGCCCTTCCTCAACAGGGCCATACAGTCCAACTATCCCCCGGCTTCCACCTTCAAGGTTGTCATGACCACCGGCATACTGGCGGAAAATGTCATTTCCCCGGAACAGACCGTCAACTGCCAGGGGGAATTTTCCTACGGGGAAAGGCTCTGGCGCTGTCACATACGAAGGCCCGGCCACGGCCGCCTTAACCTCCGCCAGGCCATGGCCCAATCCTGCGACATCTACTACTGGGTAGTGGGACGGGATTATCTGGGGGTGGATCGCATCATTTCCTACGCGAAGGAATACGGCTTTGGTGAAAATACCGGCGTCGATCTTCCCGGTGAAATATCCGGCATTGTTCCCACTCCCGAGTGGAAGGAAACGCGCATCCACGAGAAGTGGCTGGGGGGAGATACCATGAACATGTCCATAGGCCAGGGGTACACCCTCGTTACCCCCATACAGATGGCGTGCATGGTGGGCATGGTGCTGAACAACGGGACAATGTACAAGCCGCACATTCTCAAGGAAGTGCGGGACCCCGTCTCGGGGGCGGTGGAGCGGAGCGTACGGCCGGAAGTGATCCGCACGAGCGGCATAGACGCCGCCGTGTTTGAACAGGTAAAGCGGGACATGCGCGGGGTCATCAGCGGGGGAACCGCCCAGTTTCCCCTTAACATCAAAACGGTGGAGGTAGCCGGAAAAACGGGAACCGGGGAAGTGGGCCTCCAGGACCGCTGGCATTCCTGGTTCGCCGCCTACGCTCCCTATACCGGCAGCCCCGATGAGCAGGTCATCGTTTCCGTCATCGTGGAGGCGTCGAACAGATGGGAATGGTGGGCGCCCTACGCCTCGGCCATCATTTTTCAGGGTATCTTCGCGGGGCAAAGCTACGAGGAGGCCGTCCAGTCCCTTGGTTTCCAGTACCTCATGACGGTGCAGGGGAGAAGGGAATGAGGGCGAGGGATCTTCTTGAAATTGATTTTCCGCTTGTCTTCGCGGCGGTCATTCTTTCGGTATTCGGCATACTGTTTATCTATTCGTCGGGCATTACTTCCACGGGCCTTCTTGTGTCAAGCGAATACAAAAGGCAGATCATCTGGGCGGGAGGCGGGCTTGTCATTGCCCTTGCCTCGGCGCTGATCGACTACAAACGCATCGTGAATATTTCCTTCTACCTGTATCTGGGAATCCTTGCCCTTCTTGTTTACACCTGCGTTTTCGGCCGCCTGGTAAAAGGCGCGCGGGCCTGGATAGGCTTCGGGGGCTTCGGCATACAGCCGTCCGAATTTGCCAAGATCATCGTCATCCTCTTTCTTTCAAAGTACCTGGGCGATACACGGCGTTCGGCCGGGATCTTTTCGCGCTTTGTTGTCTCCTGCCTTATCGTGTTTATTCCCATGGGCATCATCATTCTGCAGCCCGATTTCGGCACTTCCCTTGTGTTTATTCCCATACTCTTTGTCATGACCTTTGTCGCCGGAATCTCCGCCAGGTACATCATTTTTTTGGGCGCCTGCATAGCCCTTACGGGTTTTCTGATAGTCCTTCCCCTCTGGCAGAGTTATATACTGCGGAATTCCCTGCCGGCCCTCGCGGTGCTGACCGACAGCCGCTTCATACTGGCCGCGGCGCTGGGTATAGGCGCGGCGGGGGCGGTGGCCTTTTTCGGCTTTATCCGCTACGGGAAACGCTACTTTTTCTGGATAGTGTATACGGCGGGAATCGTCGTCCTTTCCCTTACCGCCTCCGCCGCAGCCCGGAAGATGCTCAGGGAATATATGCTCATGCGGCTTATCGTTTTCCTTGATCCCGGCGTGGATCCCCTGGGGGCCGGCTGGCATATCATACAGTCCATGACCGCCATAGGCTCAGGCGGGCTTACGGGAAAGGGCTACCTTCAGGGTACCCAGAGCCACTACCGTTTTCTTCCCGAACAGAGTACGGATTTTATCTTTTCCATTTTTACCGAGGAATGGGGCTTCTTCGGCGGATTTCTTGTTTTCGCCCTTTTTCTTGTTATTTCCCTCAGGCTCATCCGCACCATGAGGATCACCCTTGACCATTCGGGCCGTTACATCTGCGCCGGACTTTCGGCCATGTACATCTTTCATTTTCTTGTTAATGTGGGAATGACCATGGGGATCATGCCCATAACGGGAATTCCCCTTCATTTTATGTCCTACGGAGGTTCCTCCGTCCTTTCCGCCATGATTGGAATAGGCCTTGCCCTGAGTGTTCACGTCCGAAGGTACAGCCGTTAAGGTATGGTCCGGTATATAGATCCCCTTGCCGACATCGGGGAGGCGCTGCTTTCCGTGGAAAAGCCCGCCCGCTATTCGGGCGGGGAGTACGGAAGGCTCGCGAAAAAAGACGCCGTACTCCGCATGCTTGTCGCCTTTCCGGATCTCTACGAAATAGGCATGTCCAACCAGGCGTTCCGCATACTTTACAACCGCCTCAACGGCATACCGGGCATTTCCTGCGACCGGGCATTTGCCCCCGCCGCCGATTTTGAACAATTGCTCAGGGAAAAAGGGCTGCCCCTGTACGGTCTTGACACGGGGATAAGCGCCGGCCATACCCACGTTCTCATGTTTACCCTGGGCTATGAACTGGGAATCACCGAAGTTCTTGCCATGCTGGATGTTTCTTCCATTCCCGTTCACTCGGAAGAAAGGAAAGAGGAAGATCCCCTGGTGATCATGGGGGGCTGCTGCGTTTCAAACCCGCTTCCCTACGCGGCCTTTGCCGACGCGTTCTGGATAGGCGAAGCCGAAGCGGGTTTTTTTGAACTTGCCTCGGAGCTGCTTGAATTGAAAAAAAAGGAGGAGGGGAGGGGGGCCCTTCTTGAAAAGATCGCCTGTCATCCTTCGGTCTGGGTAAGGGGAAAGAAAAAAGCCGTCCGCGCCGTTGACGCTGCCTTCGCCTCCCGGCCGCCCCTTCCCGCGATCTTTCCCGTAGCCGGCATGAGGGTGGTGCAGCAGCACGGCGCGGTGGAGATCATGCGGGGGTGCCCGAACGGATGCCGTTTTTGCCACGCGGGGTTCTGGTACCGGCCCATGCGGCAGAAGCCGCTTGATGTTGTAATAAAGGAGGCGGAGGCTTTTGTAGAGCAGGGCGGGTACCGCGAGATCAGCCTTTATTCCCTTTCAAGCGGGGATTACCGGCATATCGACGCGCTTGCCGCCTCTCTTGACCGGCGTTTTTCCGGCCGCCACATTTCCTTTCAGCTTCCCTCTCTTAAAATCTCGGGGTTTTCCCTTTCTCTCCTGGAAAAAATTTCCCGGGTGCGAAAAAGCGGCCTTGCCTTTGCCGTTGAAACCCCCAGTGACGAATGGCAGAATTCGATTAACAAGCGGGTTCCGCTTGACGATGTAAGCGCCATTCTTTGCGAGGCGAAAAAAAACGGCTGGCGCGGGGCGAAATTTTACTTTATGGTGGGCCTTCCCCCGGCCGGGGACGGCGAAGCGCCGCTGATAGCCGACTTTATCGCCGGGATAGGACGGCGTACCGGGACCCGCTGTACCGTTTCCCTTGGAATCTTTGTCCCCAAGCCCCACACTCCCTACCAATGGGCTGACCAGCTGGACCCCGAAGAGGCCCGCCGCCGCTGCGAGTACATACGGGCGCGCCTCGCGCCGCTTGGGCACAAGGTAAACATGCCCGATCCCCTGACTTCCGTCATCGAGGGGATTATCAGCCGGGGAGACGCCGGCGCGGGGAC